>JAHFPH010000050.1 GCA_023266845.1 Rhodospirillaceae bacterium | reverse complement strand
GCCAATGTCGACACCAATTCACGCCTGTGCATGGCCTCCTCCGTCGCCGGCCATCGCCGCGCCTTCGACAGCGACACGGTGCCGGGTTGCTACGAGGATCTGGACCAGGCCGACCTGATCGTGCTGGTCGGCTCGAACGCGGCATGGTGCCATCCCGTGCTGTTCCAGCGCATGGCGGAGAACCGGCGCAGGCGTGGCGCGCGCATCGTGGCGGTCGATCCGCGCCGCACCGCCACCGCCGACGAGGCCGATCTGTTCCTGCCGATTCGCCCGGGCATGGACGCGGCGCTGTTCATGGGTCTACTGGCGCATCTCGCCGAAACGGACGCTCTCGATCATGCCTATATAGAGGCGCACACCACCGGTTTCGCCGAAATGCTGGGCCGTGCGCGTGCGTTGACGCCGAATGCGGCGGCGACCGCTGCGCTGACCGGCCTAGACGCCGGCGACGTGGCGCGGTTCTTCGATCTGTTCCGCGAAACCGGGCGCGCCGTCACGTGCTTTTCCCAGGGCGTCAACCAGTCGGCACAGGGCACCGACAAGGTGCTGGCGATCATCAACTGTCACCTCGCCACCGGGCGCATCGGCAAGCCGGGCATGGGGCCGTTCTCGCTGACCGGGCAGCCGAATGCCATGGGCGGGCGCGAGGTCGGCGGGCTTGCCAACCAGCTCGCCGCGCATATGGGGTTTTCGCCGGCGGAGATCGATCGCGTCGGCCGATTCTGGCGCGCGCCCCGCATGGTCCGGCGCGAGGGGCTGAAGGCGATCGACATGTTCGACGCGATCGCCCTGGGCAGGATCAAGGCATTGTGGGTGATGGCGACCAATCCGGCCGCGTCGCTGCCGCGCGCGCGCGCCATGCGCGCCGGACTGAAACGGCTGGAGTTGTTCGTGGTGTCGGAGAACGTCGCAGCGAACGACACGGTGGCATCGGGCGCGCATGTGCTGCTGCCGGCTTCGGCCTGGGGCGAGAAGGACGGCACCGTCACCAATTCCGAACGCCGCATCTCGCGCCAGCGTGCGTTCCTTGACCCGCCGGGTGAATGCAAACCGGACTGGTGGATCGTCAGCCAAGTCGCGCGGCGCATGGGTTTCGTCGAGGAATTCTGGTACCGCTCGCCGGCCGATGTGTTTCGCGAGCACGCGGCGCTATCGGGCTTTGAGAACCGCGGCGACCGAGCCTTCGATATCGGTGCCTTGGCTACGCTCACCGACGCCGCGTACGATTCGCTTGAGCCGGTGCAATGGCCGTTGTCCGTGGCCGGGCCGGCGTCGCCCCCGCGTTTGTTCGGCGACGGGAGATTTTTTTCGGCTGACCGGAAAGCGCGTTTCATGGCGCCCGAAAGACCTGAGCTGCGGGAAGTCGTTACGCCGGAGTATCCGCTTCTGCTCAACACGGGCCGCGTGCGCGACCAGTGGCACACCATGACGCGCAGCGGCAAAAGCCCGCGCCTCGCCGAACATTCGCCCGAGCCGTTCGTGGAGGTCCATCCTGCCGATGCCGCATCGGCCGGCCTTGCGCATGGCGGTTTCGCGCGCGTTGCCACGCGTCACGGCAGCACGGTGCTGAGAGTGACACTTAACGAGGGGCAGCAGCGCGGATCGCTGTTCGCCCCGATCCATTGGAGCGCGAGCACCGCCTCGGCCGCGAGCATCGGCGATCTGGTGGCGCCGCATGACGACCCGTTTTCCGGCCAGCCTGAAGCCAAGGCGACTCCGGTGTCGATCGCTCCCATAAGCTTCGCGCTCGTCGGCTTCGCGATAGGGCGCACCTCTTTCCCATTGCCGAAGGGTACATGGTGGGTGCGCGTCGCGATGGCCGGCGGGATCGGGATGCTGTTCGCCGGCGACGGGACCGCCGCGGATTGGCGTGATCACGCCCGCGCGATCCACGGGGCCGACGCCGAGGTCGCGGAATACATCGACCTGCCGGGTGGCACCTATCGCGCGGCCGCATTCGCGGGCGGGCGGCTGGAATCCTGCCTGTTCGTCGGCCCGGCCGGCGCGGCGCCGGATTGGGGCGCGGTAAAGGGTTTGCTGGCAGCCGATACCATCGGCGATACCGAGCGTCGCCGCTTGTTGTCCGGCCGGACGCCGGCTTGCGGCAGCGGCGCGGGGCGGCTGGTCTGCGCCTGTTTCGGCGTCGGCATTGCAACGATCCGCGACGCCATCGCCTCGGGCGCGGCGGCCAGCGCCGAGGAAATCGGGCGAGTGCTCGGCGCCGGCACGAATTGCGGCTCCTGCTTGCCCGAAATCAGGAGGATCGTCAGCCATGAACGTCTTGCTTCGCCCGTCTGATACGCGTCCGGCGCGCATCGCTGCGCTGGCGCGGTTGCCGGTTTTTCTGGTCCTCGACGGCAGGCGCGCGATCGTGGCCGGGAATAGCGCCGCCGCGTCGTGGAAAGCCGAGTTGCTGTCGGCTTCCGGTGCGCGAGTCGAGGTCTTCGCGCCTGAACCCGGAGAAGAGCTCCTGGCGCTTGCCGCCGATCCGCCGCGCGGGCCGATCATGTTGCTGATGAGGCAAGTGGCGGACGCGGATTTCACCGGCGCGGCGATTGCGGTGGGCGCGATCGAGGGCGCCGATGCGGCCGCGCGCTTCGCCGCCGCCGCGCGCCACGCGGGCGTACCCGTCAATGTGATCGACAAGCCGGCGATAAGCGATTTTTCCTTCGGCGCGATCGTCAACCGCTCGCCGCTGGTGATCGGCATCTCGACCGCTGGCGCGGCCCCGGTCTTTGCACGGACAATCCGCGCCCGGATCGAAGCCGCGCTACCGCAAGGCCTCGCGCGTTGGGCGGCCGCGGCAATGCGCTGGCGGCCGATCGTGCGCTCACTCGACATGGATCGCGATGGGCGATGTTCGTTCTGGGAACGGTTCAGCCTGCGCGCGCTGCGTTATCCCGACCATGAACCGGACTCGGACGAGTTTGCTGAATTGGCGCGGGGAAGGCGTGTGAACGGCGGATCGATTGCGCTGGTCGATGCTGGCTCGGGCGATGCCGAGCTGTTGACGCTGCGCGCCATCCGGATGATGCAATCGGCCGATATAATCCTGTTCGACGAGTTCGTTGGGGCCGGCATTCTGGATTTTGCCCGGCGTGAGGCAAAAAAGGCCTTGATCCGCGCCGAATGCCTTGCGCCAAATCTTCAGGACAGGGCCATCGCGACGGTGATTGCGCTCGCGAAAACCGGCAAGCGCGTCGTGCAACTGCGCGGCGGCAACCCGGCGTCGTCGGCGCGAACGGATAAAGAGTTTTTGGCATTCGGGGCGGCCGGCATTGCAGTGGAAATAGTTCCCGGCGTCGATCCGTCGCCATCCCCGGTTGGCGCGTTGAGCAAGGCGGGTGAGTTTCCAGTTGATTGGCAGCGACAACGGAAGTTGTGCGAATTGAACGATCGGTCTCAAGCCGTAAGGCTCATAACCTGAAGGTCAGAGGTTCAGATCCTCTCCCCGCAACCGTCTCAAATTGCAATCCCCCGTCTTCGTGGCGGGGGGAGGTGTTTTTTGAGGAAATCGCAAGTATCCCGAACAAATCGCCGCGGACGTCGATGTTCAGTACGCCGTTCTCCGGGGTGAGGATGATCTCCCTGACCAGTGAGCGCAGGACCTTGCTGGCTTTGAGTCGAGTTGCTTCGGTCTCATCCCGCAGCGAACGGCAATGTAGTGCCGCCGTCGTGCTCTCATTGACCTATGATTGAAGCTAGCACGGGCTTCTGTTGGCTTTCAGCGCACCTCGACTCGCGGATTCAGTCAGGCACTTACGGTCGGAAAGTTAAACGCTGGTGCATTTTAGGTAAGGCATGACCATTTCGCTCGTATTAGGCGTGGTGGAAAGGTAATAGCGATTTCACTCTCGTCTTGTCTTGTGACTAAAGCGCACACTCAAATCTCACAACGATTCATATCAATGCGAAATGGCGAGGCTTTCGAGCCTCGTGCTATAAAAGGCACAACGCGATTCAAAGAAAAGATCGAATAAAATTCTGGGGGAACGCCGGTGCCGGATACGCTGCACGCACCAGCATTGGAGCGCGTGACCACGCCGGATGGCGTGTCGGTCTCCGTCGGCGAGTGGGGCAATCCCGCGGGGCCGGAGATCCTGTTCATCCACGGCCTAGCGCAATCCACGCTGTCGTTCAACCGGCAGATCGACAGCGAACTTGCGCGGGACTTCCGCATCGTCGCCTACGACCTGCGTGGACACGGGCTCTCGGACAAGCCGCTGGATCCGATCCATTACCAGGACGGCAGGCGTTGGGCGGACGAAGTCCAGGTGGTCATCGCTGCCAAGCGCTTGTGCAGGCCCGTTCTGGTGGGCTGGTCGCTCGGCGGGCGCGTTCTGCGCCAGTACCTGATGCATTACGGCGACCGGGCCTTGGGCGGCATCAACATCGTGGCGGCCCGGCCGATCGAGGACGCCAGCGTGGCCGGCCCGGGCTCTAAGGCCATGAGCGAGGATAAATCGCGCGATCTGACGGGGCGCATCGACGCCTGCGTCGCCTTCCTGCGCGCCTGCTTCGAAAAGCAGCCGGACGAGCGCGATTTCATCGCCGCCGTCGCCTACAATTTCATGCTTCCGTTCGAGGTACGTGACGCCATCGGCGGCTGGGCGACCGATCCGCAGGCGGTTGGCAAGGCGTTCGCCGCCGTGACCGTGCCGACGCTGATCACGCATGGGCGGCGCGACAAGCTGATCCTGCCCGGCGCGGCCGAGATGTCCGCCGCCGCGATCAAGGGCGCCAAAATATCGTGGTACGACGAGTGCGGGCATTCACCGTTCTACGAGGACGCGCCGCGCTTCAATCGCGAGCTCGCGGCGTTCGCGGCCGCCGCCTGGAAAAGCGGCCGTGGCTGATATGGCGGTAGCCGTGCCCGGCATTGGCGCGCGGCTTGATCGCGGCATCGGCGCGTTTCTGGAGACCGGCACCGCTGCGCTGGTGGCGGCCGAGATCGTCATCCTGTTTGCGGGCATTCTCGCGCGCTATGTGTTCCACCGGCCGCTGATCTGGTCCGACGAGCTGGCCTCGATCCTGTTCCTGTGGCTGGCGGTCCTGGGCAGCGCCTTGGCGTTCCGCCGGGGCGAGAACCTAAGGATGATGACGCTGGTGAACCGCCTGCCGCAGGCGGTGCAGCGCCAGATCGAAGCGGTCGTCCTGGCCGCCAGCCTGGCGTTCCTGGCGATGATCCTGCCGGCGTCGATCGCGCATGTGGAGCTGGAGGCGGTCGTCATCACCGCGACGCTCGAGCTGTCGATGACTTGGCGCACGCTCGCCATGCCAGTGGGGATCGCGCTGATGATCGCCCTGGCGCTGCTGCGCATCGCTCGCCAGCCGCAGCGCGAGATGCTGCGCGCTTTGGCGCTGGTGCTCGCGGTGTGCCTGCTGATGTGGCTCATGAAGCCGGTGCTGATGGGGCTGGGGCGGCTCAACCTGATCGTCTTCTTTCTCGTCATCGTGCCGCTCACCGTGTTCGCCGGGATTCCCATCGCCTTTAGCTTCGGCATGGCGACCTTCGGTTATCTGGCGCTGGCGACGCGCATCTCGACCTCGGTTCTGGTCGCGCGGCTGGATGCGGGCATGTCGCATTTTATCCTGCTGTCGATTCCGCTGTTCGTGTTCCTGGGCCTGCTGATCGAAATGACCGGCATGGCCGCGCTGATGGTGCGGTTCCTGGCCAACCTGCTGGGTCATGTTCGCGGCGGCCTGCATTACGTTCTAGTCGCGGCGATGTACCTGGTCTCGGGCATATCCGGCTCGAAGGCCGCCGACATGGCCGCCATCGCCCCCGTGCTGTTCCCAGAGATGGAAAAACGCGGCGCCGACCGCGGCGATCTGTCCGCGCTTTTGGCCGCGACCGGCGCGCAGACTGAAACCATTCCGCCCAGCCTGATCCTGATCACGCTGGGCTCGGTGACCGGCATGTCGATCGCAGCGCTGTTCACCGGCGGATTGCTGCCCGGCGCCGTGCTGGGCCTGGCGCTATGCGCGGTGGTCTGGCGCCGCTCGCGCAAGGACACGCGCTCCTTGCCGACGCGGGCAAGCGGGCGCGAGCTGGGCATGAGTTTCCTGGTCGCCCTGCCGGCGCTGGCCCTACCTTTTGTCATTCGTAGTTCCGTAATCGAGGGCGTGGCCACCGCGACCGAGGTTTCCACCATCGGCATCGTCTATTCGATCATCGTCGGCCTGCTAATCTATCGCCGGTTCGATTGGCCGCGCGTCGCGCCGATGCTGGTGCAGACTGCGTCTTTGTCCGGCGCGATCCTGTTGATCGTCGGCGCCGCCACGGCGATGGCCTGGGCCATCACCCAATCCGGCTTCTCGCAGAACCTGGCGCACGCGATCGGCCAAGTGCCGGGCGGGAAGCTGTCGTTCATCGTCCTGTCGATCGTGCTGTTCATCGTGCTCGGCAGCGTGCTCGAGGGCCTGCCCGCGATCGTGCTGTTCGGCCCGTTGATGTTCCCAATCGCGCGCGAGGTGGGCGTGCACGAGGTGCATTACGCCATGATCGCGATCCTGGCGATGGGCGTGGGGCTGTTCGCCCCGCCGTTCGGCATCGGCTACTACGCGTCCTGCGCCATCGGCGGCTGCGATCCCGACCGGGCGCTGGCCCATATCTGGACATACCTGGCGGCGCTGATGATCGGCCTGGTGGTGGTCGCGGCGGTGCCCTGGATATCGATCGGCTTTCTGTGATCTGAAGCGTTCCACTCAACCATTGGACAATCGGGAGGATAGGACATGAAACACTCGGCCAGACTGACGCGCCGCTCGCTCGTCGCCTCGACCGCCGCGCTGGGGGCGGTCGTGTTCCTGCCGCGCCGGGCGCGCGCGGCGGAGTTCGAATACAAGATGGGCCACAGCACCCCCGCGGTGCATCCCTTCCACAAGCATTTGCTGGCGACAGCCGAGCGGATCGGCAAGGAATCCAACGGCCGCATGACGCTGAGCGTGTTTCCCAACAGCCAGCTTGGCGGCGACAACGACCTGCTGTCTCAGGCGCGCAGCGGCGCCATCGAGATCTGCCAGCCCGCCGGGCTGATCCTGGCGTCGATCCTGCCGCTGACCGCGATCAACGGCATGGGCTTCGCCTTCGAGAGCTACGACAAGGTGTGGCCGGCGATGGACGGGGAGCTTGGCAAATACGTCCGCGCGCAGATCGTGGCGAAGGTCGGTCTGGTGCCGATGGACCGGATCTGGGATTTGGGCTTCCGGCAGATCACCAACGGCATCAAGCCGATCAAGTCGGCCGCCGATCTGAACGGCATGAAGCTGCGGGTTCCCGGCGCGCCGGCCCTTGTGTCGCTGTTCAAGGCGCTGGGCACGCATCCCGTCAGCATGCAGTTCGGCGAGGTCTATACCTCGCTGCAGACCAAGGTGGTGGACGGGCAGGAAAACCCGATGTCGATCATCGACGCCGGCAAGTTCTACGAGGTGCAGAAATACTGCTCGATCACCAACCATGTGTGGGACGGGCATTGGATCTGCTTCAACAAAGGCGCGTGGGACCGCCTGCCCGACGATCTGAAGACGGTCGTAGCGCGGGCCTTCAACGAAGGCGCGGTCGGCCAGCGCGCCGAACTCGCGCAGATGAACAGCACGCTGCAGGCCGATCTGGAAAAGAAGGGCATGGCCTTCAACAAGGCAGAGACGCAGAGCTTCCGCGACATGCTGGGCAAGGCCGGCTTCTACAAGGAATGGCGCGAGAAGCTGGGCGAAGAAGTCTGGGTCCTGCTGGAGAAGCAGGTAGGCAAGCTGGGCTAGGCCCGCAGGCCCGGTAGCAGCATGTGGATGCCGTGGCGATCCCACGCCGCCGGCAAGGGCGGCGTGGAATCGTGCCTACTTTGAAGAACGGGACAATTACCTCCGTGTCGGCCGCGGATGAACGGGTGACCGAAACGCTCGATCGTTTTGTTGCTTGCTCCCGGTGGGAGGATATCGACACGAGTCTGCGCCATGAGGCCAAGCACGTCCTGTTGAACTTCTTCGGGGTTGACCTGACCTGGCTTTCTTGGACCAGGCTGAATGAGATAATCAGCTGGGAAAGGAAGCCGAGACATGCCGAAGCTCCCCCTCGCCCAGCCGGGTCTTGACCGCTGCCCGCTCTGCTCATTGGCGCGGGCCAAGTCGGTTCGCGATGTCGTCACGGCGTCGAGCGTTCTTGAATATAGGTGACGCAATCGCGGCAGAATTTCTTGGGCTGCGCGCGATTGTCCGGCGGTCCGATGCAGAAACGCCCATGACCTGTTCGTCATCCGCAGCTACGCGTAGTTGCCATGGGATTGATTGCCGGATGTCGCGACCGGGTATTCGCGCAGTCGCATTTACCGGGCACGCCATGGAAAGCGTTCGTCCCAACTAGGCTCGGGGGCGCAGGCGCTCAGGATCGTAGGGCGCCTTGGTCCCGACGACCCCTTTGTTGCCTTTGACGGTCACTGACAATCCGGGCTTGGCCGCCGCCGGCTCCACGTATCCCAGCGCCAGGCTCTTGCGCAGATAAAAGCCGCGGTCGGCGGAGGTGACCTTGCCGATCGTGCGTCCGTCGAGCGCGATCAGGTCGCCCGGAGCGGGCACGAACTCCAGGCCTGGAAATTCCACTATCGCCAGGCTGCGCGTCACGCCCCGGTCGCGCTGGCGCAACAGGGCGTCGCGGCCAATGAAATCGGGTTTGTCGAATTTGACCGTCCAGCCCAACCCCGCTTCCAGCGGCGAGGTGGTTTCGTCGAGGTCCAGCCCGTAAAGCGGATAGCGTTTCTCGATCCGAACGCTGCGCAAGGCGCCCAGGCCACAGGGGACCATGCCGTCGATACAGCCCGCGGCAGATACAGCATCCCACATATGCTCGGAATATTCGCCCGGATAGAACAGCTCATAGCCGAGCTCGCCGGAATAGCCGGTTCGGCTGATCACCGTGTCCGGTATGTCCGCCACCCGGCCGCGCGTCCACGAATAGTACGGAAGCTGCGCGGTCGTCAGGTCGGCATCGGTCAGGCGCGCCAGGATGTCGCGCGCGCGCGGTCCCTGGACCGAGATGAATGCGCGTCCGGCGCCCAGGTTGGTCACATAGGCGTTCATATCCAAGGCCTGCTCGGCCATCCACGCGGTGACGATATCGACGCGCGAGGGCGTCGGGCAAAGCCAGAAATGGTCCCGGTCCAGCCTGAGGCAAGTCAGGTCGTCGACCATACCGCCCTTGTCGTTACAGACCGAGGAATAGATCGCCTTGCCGACGGCAAGCCTGCCCACGTCGTTGACCAGCGTCCGTTGCAGCAGTTTTTCGGCGTCGCGGCCTTTGATGTCGAGCAGCACCTGGTAATACACGTCGTAAAGCCCCGCCCGGTTGCGCGTGGCAAGATGCTCGGCCTCGATCGAGGTGAACTTGAACGCGGAATCGAAACCGATCCGGTCCACCATCTCGGCGCCGAGCGCCAAGAACTTGTGATAGTAAGGTGTGTGCCTGCGCGCCATCGAAGCCCCCGCTCGCATTGGCCGTGCCGGCATCGCGCCCCGGCGGGCGTTGCCAGCAACTGTGAAAAACGATAATGTATTTTTCACGGATATGAAAGGCACATCGTTGGCGCGCCGGCGCGCGCCGGAGCACGGCGAAGGCGGCAAGGATCGCTCGCAGACGCGGACGGTCGCGGGGAATGGCGCATTCGCCCGAAGGCCGGGGAATCCCGGATATTCGCTGGGAGACGAGATCCGCCATATGCGCAAGGCCAAGGGCCTGACGCTGAGCGGTCTCTCGCGCAAGACCGGGCTTTCGATCGGCTACCTGAGCCAGGTCGAGCGCGGCATTTCGGGCCTATCGATCAAGGCGCTGAAGCAGGTCAGCGATGCGATGGGCGTTCAGGTCGCCCGGCTGTTCCAGGAAATGGAGCCGGTGCCGGAACACGAGAAAGGCATTGTGGTACGGGCCAATCGGCGCCGGCGCTTGGCATTCAGCGGCCTGGGCCTAAGCGACAAACTGCTGTCGCCGTCCCTGTCCGGCCAATTGGAAATGCTGCTGTGTACGCTGGCGCCCGGCGCTTCGAGCGGCGAGGAGCCTTATACGCACAAGGGCGAGGAGGCCGGCTTCATCCTCTCGGGCAGCCTGGAGTTGTGGGTGCGTAAACGGCATTTCGTGCTGAACCAGGGCGACACGTTCACGTTCAAAAGCACCGAGCCGCACCGCTATCGCAATCCCGGCCCGGTCGACACGGTGGTCGTATGGGTGATAACGCCGCCGACTTTCTGATTTTCCGTTTTCACAAAAGTGAAGATTTTTAGTCCTTTTTTCACTTGGGGATTTGGCATAGAGTGAACGCGTGCCGGCGACGCGGGGACGCGAGCCGGCCCGGGGGAGCAGGGGATGGGCGAGACCTACGACGCGATCGTTGTCGGCGGGGGCCATAACGGCTTGGTCTGTTCGGCCTATCTCGCGCGCGCGGGCCTCAAGGTCTGCGTGCTGGAACGGCGCAACGTCCTGGGCGGCGCCGCCGTGACCGAGGAAGTGTGGCCGGGCTATCGCGTCTCGGTCTGTTCCTACGTGATGAGCCTGCTGCAACCCCGGATCATCCGCGACCTGGAGTTGGCGCGGCACGGCTTCGAGGTGCTGCCGGCCAACAACCTGTTCGTACCGTTTCCCGACGGGCGCTATCTGGTGTTCTGGGACGACCTCAAGAAAACCTGCGCCGAAATCGCCAAATATTCCAAGCGTGACGCCGAGGCCTATCCGCTGTTCGACGCCCATCTGCACGACGCGGCCAAGATCGTCCGCGCGCTGCTGTGGGAAACGCCACCCAACCCGTCGTCGCGGCGCTTGAAGGATTTGAAGAACATGGCCGCGCTACTGTGGCGGTTCCGCAATGTCGGCGGCAAGCTGTTCCGCTTCGTCGATCTGATGACGCAAAGCGTGAGCGACTATCTGGACCGCTGGTTCGAGTCGCCCGAGATCAAGGCGGTGCTCGCCTATTACAGCTCGATCGGCACGTTTCTCGGCCCCAAGTCGCCCGGCACGGCCTATGTGCTTCTGCATCACGTCATGGGCGAGCATGAGGGGGCGGGCGGCTGGGGATTCGTCCACGGCGGGATGGGCGCGATCAGCCAAGCCATCGCCGGTTCGGCGCGCGAGAAAGGCGTCGTCATGCGCACCGGCGCCGAAATCGACCACATTCTTGTGGAAGGCGGGCGCGCAACGGGCGTCCGGCTCAAATCGGGCGAAGAGATTTGCGCCCAAATCGTCGCTTCCAACGCCAACGCCAAGGCTACGTTCCTCAACCTGGTCGATGCCGCGCATCTGCCGCCCGAATTCATTTCGGAAGTGAAGTCCTTTCGGACCGTCAGCTCGGCGTTCAAGATCAATCTCGCGGTCGAAGAGCCGCCGCGCTACACCGCCTTCGACAAGGCGAAAATCGGCATCGGCTATCCGACCTATGTGCATATAGGCCCGAGCGTCGATTATCTCGAGCGCGCCTACGACGAAGCGAAATACGGCCGTCCGTCGGCACGGCCGTTCATTACTTCCGTTGTTCCCACGATCGTCGATACAAGCCTTGCGCCCCGGGGCAAACACATCGTCAACCTGTTCGGCGGCCACGCGCCCTATTATCTGCGCGACAGCACCTGGGAGAGGGAGCGCGATGTGCTGTTCAATTCAGTGGTGGATGCAGTCAGCGAATACGCGCCCAATTTCAAAGGCTCGATCATCCACAAGCAGGTGCTGACGCCGCCGGATTTGGAAGCCCTGATCGGCCTGCCACACGGCCATATCTTCCACGGCGAGTTGACGCTGGATCAACTTTTCTTCATGCGCCCGGTACCGGGCTACGCCGACTATCGCAGCCCGGTGAAGGGATTGTACCAATGCGGCTCCTCCGCTCATCCCGGCGGCGGCGTGATGGGGGTGCCGGGATACAACGCCGCGCGCGAGATACTGAAGGACTTGCGGCGATGACCGCCGCGCCCGCGATCGCTTCCAGCGCGGACACGGTCTGGACCGCAACCGCGATCCTGGCGCCGTCGGTTGGGTGTCTCGAAGGCGATCGACGGGCGGACGTGGCGATCGTCGGGGGCGGCTATACGGGCCTCTCGGCCGCATTGCATCTGGCGGAAAGCGGCGTCGACGTCGCGCTGCTCGAAGCGGGCGAGATCGGCGAAGGCGCGTCCGGTCGCAACAACGGCCAAGTCATTCCCGGTTTCAAATACGACCCCGACGAATTGGCCGCGAAGCTGGGCGATGCCGGCGCGCGCATGGCCGCCTGGGGCGGAACGCTCGCCGATCTGGTTTTCGCGCTGGTCGATCGACACCGCATCGACTGCGCACCGCGCCGCGCGGGCTGGCTGCAGCTTGCGCATTCACCGGCGATGGCGCGGACGGTCGAACGCCGCGCCCGGCAATGGCGCGCGCGCGGCGTCGACGCGGATTTCCTGGATCGCGTCGCCACTGCCAGGATATTGGGAACCGACCGCTACCACGCCGCCTGGATCGACCGGCGCGCCGGTAGCCTGCAGCCCTTGAGTTACGCGCGCGGCCTGGCGGGCGCGGCGATGCGGGTCGGCGCGCGCGTCCATGCGCGTTCGCCGGTGCAGAGGCTGGAGCGGGACCGGAACCGATGGCGGGTCGTGACGGATCAGGGATCGGTCGCTGCCGATATCGTGCTGATCGCCACCAACGCGTATACCGGCGATCTGTGGCCGGGACTTCGCCGCAGCTTCATTCCCGCGCAAAGCATCCAAAGCGCGACGCAGCCGCTCGATGCGTCGTTGCGCGCGACGATCTTGCCGCGCGGCGAGGTCGCCGCCGACACCCAGCGCATCATCTTCTATTACCGGCTGGATCCCGCGGGGCGCTTCATCATCGGCGGGCGCGGCTCGTTCGGCGAAACCAACCCGCCGCTGCTGTTCGACTATATCGAGCGCGCCGCTGGCCGGTTCTTCCCGTTCCTTGGAAAGCCGCGCTGGGAGTTCCGTTGGGGCGGCAAGATCGCCATGACCGCGGACTTTCTGCCGCGCTTGCACCGGCTCGCGCCCGGTGTGTTCGCCGCCTTGGGCTGCAACGGCCGGGGCGTGGCTCTGGCCACGGGCATGGGCAAGGCGCTGGCCGATCTGGCGCGCGGCGCCGCGGACGCGGACGTTCCGCTGCCGATCACGAAGCTGAACCAGATACCGTTGTTCGAGTTCCGCCGGCCGGTGCTATCGGCGATCACGCATTACTACCGGCTGCGGGACATGATGGGATGAGCGTCGTGACGGAACGCTGCATCAAAATGCGCCAGGACGGGGCCGTCGGCGTCATCACGCTCGACCGGCCGCAGGCGCTGAACGCGCTGAACACGCCGCTGATGGAACAGGTGACTGCGGCGCTGCAAGGTTTCGTCGCTGCGTCCGACGTGCGCGCCGTCGTTCTGCACGGCGCGGGCCGCGCGTTTTCCGCCGGATTCGACCTCAAGGAGTCGGCGGCTCGCAACATTGCCGGCCTAGAGCAGTGGCGCGAAGTTCTTGACTACGACTTCAAGTTTTTGATGCAGTTCTGGGACTGTCCCAAGCCCACTATCGCGGCGGTGCATGGGTTTTGCCTGGCGGGTGCGTTCGAGATGGCGCTGAGCTGCGACGTGACCGTGGCTGCCGAAGGCACGCGCTTCGGCGAGCCTGAGGCGCGCTTCGGCTCGGGCATGGTGGCGTTGCTGCTGCCCTGGTTCGTGGGGCCGAAGGCGGCGAAAGAGCTGCTGCTCACCGGCAACGACAAGGTGAACGCTGCGCGCGCCTTGCAACTCGGCATCGTCAACCACGTGGTTCCAGCAGGGCAGGAGCTGGACAAAGCGCTGGAGATCGCACGCGACATGGCCGCCGCATCGTCGCTGTCGGTCGAACTCACCAAGCGCGCGATCAACCGCACCTATGAAATGATGAACATGCGCCAGGCGCTGTTGGCGGCGCTGGACATCGACACGCTGATCGAGGCCGGCGGCGGGCCGGAGCGCGCCGAGTTCAACCGCATTCGCAAGGAGAGCGGGCTGAAGGCCGCGCTCGAATGGCGCGACGCCCGCTTCAAGCGCGTGCCATGAGGCCGGGGTGGCCATGCTGACCGCGACGATGCGCCGACACTTGATCAGCGCTGCGCTGCTGGCGCCGGTCGTCGGGTTCCTCGCCGTGGTGTTCATGCTGCCGCTTGGCGTTCTTCTGAAGCTCAGCTTCACGGCGCCCGCAGGCCCGTTGTCGACCTACGCCGACATTCTGGGCGGTTGGCTCTATACGCGCGTGTTCTGGAACACGCTGGTGCTGGCCGTGATGGTGACCGCGATCACGATACTGGCCGGTTACCCGACCGCCCACATGTTGACGCGGTTGAAGGGGTTGACGCTAACCTTGGCGGTTTACGGCGTCCTGTTTCCGCTTTGGATCAGCGTGTTGATCCGCACTTTCGCGTGGATTCTGCTGTTGGAAAAGAACGGTCCGATCAACCGCCTGCTGGTCGGCGCCGGGATCCTCGACGCGCCGGCGGCTTTTCTATTCAGCAATACCGGCGTGGCGATCGGCATGGTGCATGTGCTGCTGCCCTACGCCATCCTGCCGATCTACGCCAACATGCTTCGGGTGGACGCGCGGCTGTTGCAGGCCAGCGACGGGTTGGGGGCCTCGCCGCTGGCGACGTTCCGGCGCGTCTATCTGCCGCTGACCATGCCCGGCGTGGCCGCCGGGGCGGTGCTGGTGTTCCTACTGGCGCTCGGCTTCTTCATCACGCCCGCCCTGCTGGGCGGCGCCAACAGCATGACCGTGGCGATGCTGATCGAGACCCTGGTCAACGAGCGGCTGGCCTGGCCGCTGGCCGGGGCGGCATCGTTCCTGCTGCTGGCCGCGATCCTGGTGTTGCTGGCGGTGGCGAGCCGGTTCGTCAAACTGGGCGCGGCGCTGGAGGTTCGGTGATGGCCGAGCGAAGCCCGGGTTTCCGCTTCGCCGTCCACGGACTGGGCTCTTTGGTCCTGGCGTTCCTGCTGCTGCCGATTTTCGCCGTCGTGCCGGCGTCGCTCAACTACGGCTCGTTCATCCGCCTGCCACCCGAGGTCTGGTCGACGCGGTGGTATGCGCGGTTCTTCGCCGACCGGGAATGGTTGACCTCGCTGGTCACCAGCTTCGAGGTCGCGGCGATAGCCACCGCGGTTTCGGCGCTGCTCGGCACCGCCGGCGCGCTCGGCCTTACCCGGATCGGCGGCCGGCTGCGCGCCGCGCTGACCGGGCTTATCCTGGCCCCGATGATCGTGCCGGTCATCGTTACGGCGGTTTCGCTCTACTATGTCGGGCGTTATTGGGGTATGACCGGCACGGTGCCCGGCTTGGCGATGGCGCATGTGCTGATGTGCCTGCCATTCGTGGTCTTGAACGTGGGGGTGAGCCTGCGCGCGCTCGACCCAAGCTGGCTGCGGGCGGCCGAGGGGCTAGGCGCGTCGCCGGCGCGCGTCTTCGCCACGGTCACGCTGCCGACCATTCTGCCTGGCCTGTTCGGCGGCGCGGTGTTCTCGCTGATCACCTCGTTCGACGAGGTGGTGCTGTCGATCTTCATCGCCGGCGTCCAGGCCAAGACCCTGCCGGTGAAGATGTGGGAAGTCGTGCGGTTGGAATTCACACCGATCCTATCCGTGGCGTCGACCCTGTTGATCGGCCTGACCGTGTTGCTGTTCGTGCTGTTTCGGCTGGCCGCCGCGCGCGCACGGGTAGCGGGCGTTGGCCCATGATCGCGAGCGGCCAGTCGATCCGCTTCGCCGGAGTGGCCCATTCGTTCGGCGCCGTTCGCGCGCTGCTGCCGATCGAGCTCGAGGTCCGCCCCGGTGAATTCCTGACACTGCTTGGCCCCAGCGGCTCGGGCAAGACCACGCTTTTGAACATCGCCGCCGGTTATATCACCCCCGGCACGGGCCGCGTGCTGGTGGCCGGGCGCGATGTGACGGACCTGCCGCCGCGGCGACGGAACATCGGAATGGTGTTCCAGAACTACGCGCTGTTTCCGCATCTCAGCGTGTTCGAGAACGTGGCCTACGGCTTGCGCGCGCGGGGGGTTGCGGCGGCGGAGCTGGACCGGCGCACCGACGCGGCGCTAGAGCTGGTGCGGCTCGGCGGCTATGGCCGGCGCGCGATCCGCCAGCTTTCGGGCGGCCAGCAGCAGCGCGTGGCGCTAGCGCGCGCGCTGGTGATCGAGCCGGACGCGCTGTTGATGGACGAGCCGCTGGGCGCGCTCGACCGCCAGCTTCGCCAGCACGTGCAGCTTGAGATCCGCCGGCTGCACCGTGCGCACGGGCGCACCACCATCTATGTCACCCATGACCAGGAAGAGGCGCTGGTGATGTCCGACCGCATCGCCATCATGCGCGACGGCGCGATCGAGCAGACCGGCAGCGCGCAGGACCTTTACCGGCGCCCGGTCAACGCATTTGTCGCCGGGTTCCTGGGCGAATCGAACCTGCTGCGCGGCACGCTGGTCGCGCTGGACGGCGCCCGCGCGCGGCTCAAGCCCGACGGGATCGAGCGGACGATCGACGGCGCCGCCAGCGAAGGATTGTCCGTCGGGCGGCGCGCGGCCGCGCTGATCCGGCCCGAGGCGGTGCAGCTTTCCCCGACCGCCGCGCTCAAGGCGCGTCTGGTCGAAAGCGTCTATCTGGGCGACGTATTGTCTATGCGGCTGTCGCTCGCTGGCGGCCAGGTTGTGCTTTGCCGCCGGTTCGCGCGCGACGGCACGCCGGAAAGCGAAACGCAGGGAATCGATTGGGATCCGCGTGACGTCCATATCCTGCCGGACGAGGCGCGGGAAGCACCGGGGCGGGAGGAAATCAAATCCGCAGAAAAGGAAGAGGAGATTTAACATGCTGACACGTCGTCGTTTCGTAGGCACCGCCGGCGCCACGGCCGCAATCGCCGGCGCAAGTGCGCTCGCGTTGCCGACCGGCCCGCGCCGGGCCCATGCGCAGGGCCGCCCGTTCACCTTCTGCTCGTGGGGCGGTGCGCTGTCGGCCATGGAGAAGGAAGCCTTCATGGATCCGGCCGAGAAGCTGTTTAACGTGAAAGTCACCAATGCCTCGCCGACCGCCCAGGCGAAAATCAAGGCGATGGTCGAGGCCAACGCAGTGGAATGGGACTTGGTGGATGTGGGCGGCCGCAGCATCTTCATCGGCCGCGACCAGAACTTCCTGGAGCCGATCGACTACAAGATCGTCGCCAATGCCAAGAACCTGGACAAGCGATGGGTGCATACGCACGGCGTCTACACCAGCACCGGCGCCACGCTGATAGCATGGAACGACAAGGCGTTCCCGGGCGACAAGGGGCCGCAATCCTGGAAGGATTTCTGGGACGTGAAGAACCTGCCGGGTCCCCGCGGGCTCTACAAGTTGATGTACTACAACTACGAAGCCGCCATGCTGGCAGCCGGCGTCAAGGAATCCGAGATGTACCCAGTGACACCGGAAAAGGCCAAGCAGGCGATCGCTAAAATGGCCGAGATCAAGCCGCACGTGAAGGTATGGTGGACCGCGGGCGCCCAGCCGCCACAGCTACTCTCGTCGGGCGAACTTGCCGCGTGCTCGGTGTGGAGTGGCCGCCTGTTCGACGCGCTGAAGGAAAAGGCGCCGATCGGCTTCACTTGGAAGGACGGTATTGCCTGGGGCAACGCCTGGGTTGTGCCGAAAGGGACGCCCCACAAAGACCTGGCAATGAAAATCCTCAATTCGGCGCTGACGGACGAGGCGCAGACGCGGCTGCTCGGCATCGGCGTTTACGGGCCAGTGCTGGAATCGGCTGCCAAGAAGGCTACGCCCGAGCAAGCCAAGCAGCTTATCATGTATCCCGACAATCTGAAGCACATGATGTTGCTGAGCGACGAACAGGCCGGCGTCTATATGTCCAAATACGAGGAAGACTGGAACAAGATGCTGCTTGCCTGATCCGCTGCGCCTGAGGGCCCGCCGTTTCGCGCGGCGGGCCCGCCTGCGTTCAACGATCTAGCCAGCACCGCTCACTCCATGCCGCATCCGCTGACACCCCTTCTGGCGCCGCGCGCGGTCGCGTTCGTCGGCGCCACGCCGCGCCCGAATTCGCCGGGCAACGACATGTTGCGCATGGTCAAGCGCTCGGGCTTTCGCGGTGCGGTCTATCCGGTGAACCCAAAGTACGACAACATCGAGGGCCTGCGGTGCCATGCCAATCTCGCGGCGCTGCCCGAGCGCGTCGACCAGGTCGTCCTGAGCGTCGCCAACGCGCGTCTGGAAGCGGCCCTGGAAGAGGCGATCGCGCACGGCGCGCGCGCCGCCACGATTTTCGGCAGCCTCTATCTGGAGAACGATACCGATCCGCCCTTGCTCGGCCGGATCGCCCGCCGTGCCAAGGAGGCGGGACTGGCGGTCTGCGGCGGTAATTGCATGGGATTCTACAACGACGAGGCACCGTTCTGGGCGGTCGGCTTTCCTGCCCCGCGCGAACCGCGGCCCGGTCACATCGCCTTCATCAGCCACTCCGGCTCGATCTTCGGCGCCATCGGCCACAACGATCCGCGTTTTCGCTTCAACATCTGCGTTTCTCCGGGCCAGGAGCTGGTGACGACCGTCGCCGACTACATGGATTATGCGCTCGACCTGGAAAGCACGCGGGTCATCGGGCTGTTCATCGAGACGGTGCGCAATCCCGCGGGGTTCGTGGCCGCGCTGGAAAAGGCCGCGCGCCGCGGGATTCCCGTGGTCGTGCTCAAGGTCGGCCGTACCGCGGAAGCCGCGCGCATGGCGCTGGGCCACTCCGGCGCGTTGACCGGCGACGACGCTGCGCATGACGCGCTGTTCCGCCGCCACGGCGCGCTGCGCGTGGACACGCCCGACGAGCTGGGCGCGGCGCTGCTGATGTTCGCGCAGGGGCGGCGTTGTGCGGCCGGCGGGTTGGCGGCGGTGTTCGATTCCGGCGGCGAGTGCGAAATGATCACCGACCTGGCGCACGAGATGGGCATTCCCTTCGCGCAAATCTCGGACGCCACGCGGTGCAAGCTGGCCCAGCGCCTGGAATACGGGCTAGAGCCGCGCAATCCGCTCGACGCCTGGGGCACGGGCCGCGAATTTGTGGGCGTTTTCCGGGATTGCGCCAAAGCGTTGCACGACGATCCCGACACCGCGCTGCTGGTGCATTTCGCCGATATCCGCGACGGCTATTACATCAGCGAAGGGTACCTGGAGGTGCACGCGGCGTTGATGAAGGAAAGCGCGAAGCCGGTCACGCTGGCGACGAATTACACGCAGCTCCGCCATGACGATCAAGCGCAGCGCTTCGCGGCCATCGGCGTTCCGGTGATCGACGGCACGACTCCGGCGCTGCAGGCGATCCGTCACATGCTGGAATACCGCGACTTCCTCTCGCGCACGCATTCGGCCCCGCTGTCCGTGCCGGCGGGCGCACGCGAGATCTGGCGCAAGCGCCTTGGCGAGAAACGGGCGCTGGACGAAGCGGAAAGCCTGGCCATGTTTGCCGACTACGGCGTTCCCGTCGTTAAACATCGCGTCGCAGATGGCCAAGCGGAAGCGGCGCAAGCGGCATTTGCGTTGGGGTATCCAGTCGCGCTGAAGACCGCCAAGCCAGGCCTGCTGCATAAGACCGATGCCGACGGCGTGCGCCTTAATATCGGCGGCGAACCCGCTTTGCGCGTGGCCTATGCCGACCTCGCGACGCGGTTGGGGCCGCGCGTGCTGGTGTCGACCATGGCCGCGGCGGGCGTCGAGATCATGCTGGGCGCCAGCGTCGATTCGCAATTCGGGCCAGTCGTGGTCATCGGCGCGGGCGGCGTTCTGGTCGAGATGCTGGGAAGCGTGACGCACGAGCTTGCGCCGTTCGACGCCGCCGCGGCGCGCCGCGCGCTGGAACGCCTGGGGCCGTTGCGGAAAATCCTTGCGGGCGGGCGCGGCCGTGCGCCCAGCGATCTGAATGCCCTATCCCTGCTGATCGCGAAGTTCTCGGTCATGGCTGCCGACCTGGCCGACCTGGTCGCCGAGATCGACGCTAACCCCATTATCGCCGGCGCTGCGGGCGCGGTGGCGGTCGATGCCGTCGTGGTGCTGCGGGCGGCAAAGGAGAAACGTGATGGACCTGACGATACCAAAGGCTGATCTGGCGCTAAAAGCCCGAGCGCGAAGCTTCGCCGAGACCGTTCTGTTCCCCCGGGAATTGGAGCTGGAGCTGAACGGGTATCTGCCCGAAGCGGCCAAGGCAGGGCTGAAGCAGGCGGTGATCGACCATGGCTTCAACGCGATCAACCACGCCAAGGAGCATGGCGGGCAGGGGCTTTCGATCTTCCAGCAAACACTGGTCAACGAGGAGTTGGGCAAGGCGACCGGCGCGCTGTGGGCTGCGGTATGGCATCCGGCGATTCCGCTGCGCCTGGGCACGAAGGAGCAAATCCGCGGCTATTTGGTGCCGAGCTGCAACGGCCAGCGCCGCGGCGCTTATGCGATCACGGAATCCGGCGCCGGCTCGGACCCGCGCCTGGTCAAGACGCGCGCCGACCGGCGCAACGGCCGCTACTATTTGAGCGGCGAGAAATGGTTTGTTACGTCGGGCGACGCGGCGGACTACCTGATCGTGCACGCGCATGTCGACGGCGATCCGGACAAGCCGACGCTGTTCCTGGTCGACAAGGCGCTGCCGGGCGTCGGCGTCAAGCGCGTTCCGAAATTCATGCACACCTACCTGTTCGAGCATCCCGAGTTCACGTTCGACAACGTGGAGTTGGACGACTCGAAGCTGCTGGGCAAGACGGGGCAGGGATTCGAGTTGACCAAGGACTGGTTCGTCGAGGCGCGGCTGCAGATCGCGGCCAATTGCCTGGGTGCTTCGATCCGCGCGGCGGAGATCGCCAACGCGCATGCAGCCCAGCGTGTGCAGTTCGGCCGCCCAATCCGCGACTTCCAGGCGATCGAGTTCATGCTAGCCGACATGGCGGTGGAGATCATGGCGACGAAGAGCATGGTCTATCGCGTGGCGTGGGAGATCGACCGCGGCATGGACCGCAAACTGGTCCATGCCCGCGCCTCGGCGGTGAAGCTCTATGCGTCGGAAATGGCCGGCCGCGTCATCGACAAGGCGCTGCAGATTTTCGGCGGGCGCGGCTACATGCGCGAGAATCCAGTCGAGCGCTTGTATCGCGACATCCGCGTCGACCGCATCTGGGAAGGCACATCCGAAATCCAGCGCGCCATTATCGGCGGCCAGATCAAGAAGCGCGGACTGGGACCTTACGTCGATTGGAGCTGAGGCAAGACCGCCGACATATTGCGCTTACGGCCTGTGTGTACCCAAGGCCCAGATCCGCGCGTAACCAATCAGGCGCCCCGCCGAGAATGGGATACTCTCAACGCCTTATTCGCAGTCATCAATGTGTCGGTCCGGTCCTATTTCTACAGCTGTGCATGCAACGTGAAAATGGCTGGCGTCTATTGTGTGTGTCGAAAACTCTGTCCATTGATTTGCTGAGGGCTTCGCGTATCGTCAGCGAGTGATGAACGCGTTGATGCACCTGTTCCTGGCCGTGTCCCTTCTCAAAATCTCATCCGCCTAGAATTCTGATTTTTCATTGTAGTGAGTAACCGTACGCGTACGGTTACTCACGCCATGCATAACAGAGATTTTTTATGGATTAAGTTTTCGGTACGGACAGGACTCCAAACCGAACCATTCGGATGCTCGTCAGAGAATTCTATTGCCCCGACAGCGACATGGGGTCGATCAGTCGTTCTCTCGATTCGGTTTCCAGCTCGGAATGGCCCGGAATTGGGCCATTTTTGAGCAACACCTAAGAGAATACGCAAACACCAGGACTGGCTGGTAGGGGGGGGGACTAGGATTCGAACCTACTAGGTATGACATTGAAAAATCTTGAAAATTATCCAGCGCCAAGAAATTTACTACATATTTTGCTACACAATTCGCTGCGCTTTCCCCTCGATCTCGCGCGCCCAGCCTTATCCGGTGGGCCGGTCGACCAAGCTGGCGATGATCTCGCGCTGCCTCCCGTCTGGGACCGTGCCATACGAAAACAACGTCGTCAGCACGCCCTCGTGCCCCAGGTTCTGGCTCCACGCCTTGAACTGCTCCGGCGTCTGGCACAGCCGCTCGCCCATCTGCGCCAGCGTGTGCCGAAAGCTGTGCGGGTGGTAGTAGGGCAGGCTGGCCGCCTCGAAGGCCTGCCGGAAGATCGTGCGGATCGGCGTGGCATTGGCCCAGTGCTGGCGCGCCAGCTGGACATGCTCAAAGAGCTGCGCTTTGCCGATCGTGGTCAAGGTCTTGGGGAACAGCGGTTCGTCGTGGCTCCACAGCTTCTCGCGGCGCAGGTATTCCGCCCAGTCCGCCACGATCCGCCGGAAATCGTCCCCGACCGGGAAGAAGGTGGTGATGAAGGTCTTGCTGTACTTCGTCTTTACCTCGCGGGCGTCCTGGTAGAAGCAGCCGTTCACGAGATCCAGGTGCTTGAGCTTGGCAGATGCCACCGCGCTGTCCCGCGCGCCGGTCAGTAGGGTGAAGGCCACCACCGCACGATTGCGGCGCTCGATCTCGGTTCCTGCCGGCATCTGGGTGATCACATGGCGCACCTGCTCGACGGTCGGGATGCGTCGGCTGCGGCGCGTGGTCGCGATCCGGGCGTCCTTCTCCGACACGTTGAAGTAATCGGCGTCGGAGTAGGAAAACCGCGACTTGTAACCCGGCTGGCCCGCCAGCCACTGGAAGAACCGCTTGAGGTGCGACAGGGTGGCGTACAGCGTCGCCTTGCTCAGCGGCCGCCTAGTCGCTTCGTTGCGCTGCTGGACCAGCCACTGCTTGAACGCCACCGCCTGCTGGTGGTGGAAGCTGCGGAAATCGCGGTGGCGCGAGTATCTCTCAAACCGCGCCAGCGCGGCCGCCACCGCGTCAACGCTGGCCTCGCTCTGCCGCCTAGCCTCCTTCAGGTAGCTGAAGTAGCGGCGCTTGATCCGCTCGTTCGTGGCGTTGTGCATGCGCATGGTTCACGCTCCTGCCTTGATGTCACCGTTCACGGAGGGATTGCC
>JAHFPH010000049.1 GCA_023266845.1 Rhodospirillaceae bacterium | reverse complement strand
TGGCACTCGGCACTGATGAGTGCTAACACCGTTAAAATTCTGTAGGAAAATCAAGGGAGTAGGCCAATGGGTTTTCGTCCGTTGCATGACCGCGTGGTGGTCCGCCGCGTGGAAGAGGAAGGCCGCACCAAGGGCGGCATCATCATTCCCGACACCGCCAAGGAAAAGCCGATGGAAGGCGAAGTCGTCGCCGTCGGCCCCGGCGCCCGCGACGAGAAGGGCGTGATGGTTGCGATGTCGGTCAAGGCCGGCGACCGCGTGCTGTTCGGCAAGTGGTCGGGCACCGAGGTGAAGCTGAACGGCGAAGAGCTGATGATCATGAAAGAATCCGACATCATGGGCATCATCGAAGGCGCCGCCGTATCCAAGAAAAAGGCCGCCTAAGGCGCGCCCGCAGAAACCAATTCCGCTAAGGAGCAAGGACAATGGCAGCGAAAGACGTAAGATTCTCGACCGACGCGCGCACGCGCATGTTGCGCGGCGTCGACATCCTGGCCGACGCGGTGCGCATCACCCTGGGCCCCAAGGGCCGCAACGTGGTGCTGGACAAATCGTACGGCGCGCCGCGCATCACCAAGGACGGCGTGACCGTGGCCAAGGAGATCGAGCTTAGCGACAAGTTCGAGAACATGGGCGCGCAGATGGTCAAAGAGGTCGCTTCCAAGGCCAGCGACGTGGCCGGCGACGGCACCACCACCGCCACCGTGCTGGCCCAGGCGATCGTGCGCGAGGGATCGAAGGCCGTGGCCGCGGGCATGAACCCGATGGACCTGAAGCGCGGCATCGACATCGCGGTCGAGGCGGTGGTCGAGGACCTGAAGAAGCGCTCGAAGAAGGTTTCGACCGGCGAGGAGATCGCGCAGGTCGGCACCATCGCGGCCAACGGCGAGCGCGACATCGGCGAGATGATCGCGAAAGCCATGCAGAAAGTAGGCAACGAAGGCGTGATTACGGTCGAGGAGGCGAAATCCTTGGAGACGGAGCTCGACATCGTCGAGGGCATGCAGTTCGACCGCGGCTACGTGTCGCCCTACTTCATCACCAACGCCGACAAGATGAACTGCGAGCTGGAAAGCCCGTACATCCTGATCTTCGAGAAGAAGCTGTCGGGATTGCAGGCATTGCTGCCGTTGCTGGAGACCGTGGTGCAGTCCGGCAAGCCGCTGCTGATCATCGCCGAGGACGTGGAGGGCGAAGCCCTTGCGACCCTGGTGGTCAACAAGCTGCGCGGCGGGTTGAAGGTCGCGGCCGTGAAGGCCCCGGGCTTCGGCGACCGGCGCAAGGCGATGCTCGAGGATATCGCGATCCTGACCCACGGCCAGGTGATCAGCGAGGACCTGGGCATCAAGCTGGAGAACGTGACCGTCGACATGCTGGGCACGGCCAAGAAGGTCGTGATCGACAAAGAGAACACCACCATCGTGGACGGCGCCGGCAAGAAAAAGGACATCGAGGGCCGCGTCGCCCAGATCCGGGCGCAGATCGAGGAAACCACGTCGGACTACGACAAGGAGAAGCTGCAGGAACGCCTGGCGAAGCTGGCCGGCGGCGTCGCGGTGATCCGCGTCGGTGGGGCGACCGAAGTTGAAGTGAAAGAGCGCAAGGATCGCGTCGACGACGCGATGCACGCCACCCGCGCGGCGGTGGAAGAAGGCGTCGTGGCCGGCGGCGGCGCGGCCCTGGTCTATGCCATCAAGGCGCTGGAGAGGATCAGGACGGCGAACGACGACCAGCGCATGGGCGTCGATATCGTGCGCAAGGCGATCCAGTGGCCGGCGCGCCAGATCGCCGAGAACGCGGGCGTCGACGGCCCGATCGTGGTCGGCAAGCTCAGCGAGTCGAAGGACTCCAACTGGGGCTTCGACGCGCAAAAGGCCGAGTATGTCGATATGGTGAAGAGCGGCATCATCGACCCGACCAAGGTGGTGCGCGTGGCGCTGCAGAACGCGGCGTCGGTGGCGGGCCTCTTGATCACCACCGAGGCGATGGTCGCCGAGAAGCCGGAGCGGAAATCCGCGCCGGCGATGCCGGGCGGCGGCGGCATGGGCGGAATGGACTTCTAATCCGCCAAGCCGAAAACCGTCCAAGAAACCGAAAGGCCCGCTGGAGAAATCCGGCGGGCCTTTTTGATTCGCGGACGAACGGTTTGTAGCGCAGGCTTAACCGGGTGGATTTGGAATTGGGTCCAAATCGCCCAGATCGACCTTCAATGCCTTCGCAAGGCTCCGCAAAACCCGCATCGACACAACGTGCTTCTCGTTTTCGAGCTGAGACAGACACGGCTTGCTGATGTCCGCTTCGGCAGCAAGCGTTTCTTGCGTCATCCCGCAGTATTCACGGTACACGCGAATTGGATTCGCGTCGTCGAGCAGCCGTTTGACGACGGCAGCCGGGATGAATTCCTGCGGCTTCGACTTTGCGCGATCGTACGCGCGAACGTCGTCCAGGTCTTCAAGGCTCTCGCGCATGTTTTTAGTTCCGCATTGCCACCCTTCGGAACGCGTCCAGCGCCTTGGGGATGGCGGAGGCCGGAATGTCGAGATGCGTCAGCGCGCGCAGGCGGCGGTCGTCGTTGAGGCTGACGCGCACGCCCAGCTTCATCAGCGCGGCGTTGAAATCGCGCCCCTTGATGCCGGTCCCAGAGATGTCGAAGAACACCAGGTTGGTCTCGACCGGCTCGACCGCGATGCCCGGAATCTCGGCCAGGCCCTTGGCCAGCGCCTTGGCGTTGGCGTGGTCCTGGGCCAGGCGGTCGATATTGTGATCGAGCGCGTACAAGCCCGCCGCGGCCACGATGCCGGCTTGGCGCATCGATCCGCCCATGCGCTGCTTCCAGCGCCAGCACTCGGCGATGAAATCCTTCGGTCCCGCCAGCACGGCGCCGAGCGGACAGGCCAGGCCCTTGGTCAGGTCGAGCCACACCGTGTCGACTTCCTTGGCGAACTCCCTCGCTTTCACGCCGCTGGCGACCTGCGCGTTCATCAGCCGCGCGCCGTCCATGTGGAGGCTAAGCTTGTGCTTGCGCGCCACGGCCGTCACGGCGCGTAGTTTCTCCAAGGGCCACACGCTGCCGCCGCCGCGATTGTTGGTCTGCTCGACCTCGACCAGTTTCGAGCGCGGCGCATAGCGACTGTCGGGCCGGATCGCCGCCTCGGCCTGCGCCGCGGTGAAGATGCCGCGCTCGCCGTCCACCGTGTTGAACATGACCGAGGCCAGCGCCGCCCCGCCGCCGCCCTCGGACGTCACGATATGCGCGGTGCGGTCGCAAATCACCTCTTCGCCCGGGCGGCAATGCACCAGCAGCGCTATCTGGTTGCACATCGTGCCGGAGGGCAGGAACAGCGCGTCTTCCTTGCCCAGCAAATCGGCCACGCGCTCGTTGAGCGCGTTGACCGTGGGGTCGCTGCCCTGCTGCTCGTCGCCGACCTCGGCTTTCGCCATCGCCTCGCGCATCGGCTTGCTCGGCCTGGTCTGCGTGTCGCTGTAAAGGTCGATCTCGATCATGTCCCCACCCGTTCTGGCCTGACGCTGCGCTGTTTCTATAGCATTTGCCCCGCCACCAGACGCGGCAGTTCGCCAACCGTGCCCATCGCGTGGCGCATGAACAGGCGTTTCAGGCCCGGCATGTTCTCGACCGCCGCCATGCCGATGCGCCGCGCGAGCGCGATCGGCGCGAAATCGGTCGAGAACAGCCGGTTGAGCCCATCGGTGACGGCGATCAGCGTCAGGTTGTCCACGCGCCGCCAGCGCTGATAGCGCTCGAGCGTCGCGCTGAGGCCGATATCGATGCCGAGACGCCGCGCGTCGACGATGGTTTCCGCTAGGGCCGCCACGTCGCGCAGGCCCAGGTTCAGCCCCTGCCCCGCGATCGGATGGATCAGGTGCGCCGCGTCGCCCACCAGCGCCAGGCGATGGTCGATGTAACGCTCGGCATGCATCAGCCCCAGCGGATACGACCAGCGCCCGCCTTCCACCCGCACCCGCCCCAGCCAATCGCCGAAGCGCCGCTGCAGCTCGGCCGAGAACGCATCGTCGTCGAGCGCCAGCGCCGCCGGCGCCAGCGCGGTGCGCTCGGTCCAAACGATCGACGAGCGGTTGCCCGTCATGGGCAGCGAAGCGAACGGCCCCGAGGCCAGGAAATGTTCGTGCGCCAGGCCGCCATGCGGCCGTTCGTGGCCGACCGTGCACACGATGCCGGTCTGCGGATAGGTCCACTCGGTCACCGCGATGCCGGCTTCGCGGCGCAGGCGCGCGTCGCGCCCCTCGGCCGAGACGGCGAGCGCGGCCACGATCTGCCGCCCGTCGGCCAGCCGCGCCGTCACCGCGTCGCGCCCGCGTTCCAGCGCCGCGAGCTCGGCCGGCGCGAAAACGCCGAGCGCCGGCAAGTCGCGCGCGCGCGCCCAGATCGCGCGGCGCAAGATCGTGTTCTCGACGATATGGCCGAAACCGGGTGCGGCGTCGCCGTTTTCACCGAGTTCGCGATGGTCGTAATGCAGGAAGCCCGGCGCGTCGGCGTCGGTGACGCGGATATCGAGGATCGGCTCGGCAGCGCCGACATGGTCCCAGACGCCGATGCCGCTAAGCGCGCGCTGCGAACCCAGCGCGATGGCCGAGGCGCGGCCGTCGCGGCCTTCGCTGGTCAGCGCGCGTGGATCGGCCCGGTCGATCAGCGCCACCCGAATTCCGGCGCCGGCAAGCGCGACAGCCAGGGCGCCGCCCACCATCCCGGCGCCCACCACCACCACGTCCGCCTGGATATCCGCGATATCCGCCCGCCCTGCTCCGTTCACGGTTGCCGCCCCCGTTTGCCCCATCGGATATGACCAAGATTCGCACTTTCAGTCGAATCTGCCTGTTTTTTAGGCGCAGTGATTCGCGGCAAGCGCCACGGCTTCCCGCGCATTGCCCGGCATGGTTCTTGTATGCAAGGGTTTACGGGAGCTCCGGTCTGTTTCGGCCGGGCACACGGCGTTACGAGGAGACGGCGCGACATGAAGCTGGTCATGGCTATCATCAAGCCGTTCAAGCTGGACGAAGTGCGCGAAGCGCTGACCAAGCTGGGCATCCAAGGTTTGACGGTGAGCGAGGTGAAGGGTTTCGGCCGGCAGAAAGGCCAGACCGAGATCTATCGCGGCGCCGAATACGCAGTGAACCTGCTGCCCAAGGTGAAAATCGAAGTGGCGGTGGCGGACGAAATGGTCGAACGCGTGGTCGAGACCATTCAGAAATCGGCCAATACCGGCCGGATCGGCGACGGCAAGATCTTCGTGCTGGACCTAAAACAGGCCGTCCGCATACGTACCGGCGAAACCGGGTCGGACGCGCTTTAGTCCAGGTAGCCGGGCTGCGGCAAAGGCTTCCGGCCGCTCTTAGGGTCGCCGTCTAAGCTATTGCTTTCTTTGGCGGATTAAACTAGCTTTCGGCTTGCTTTGCTGCGGGCGTGACGGGGGTTCGCTCGCTGGATGGCACTCGACCAAGGAGGCCGCCGGCCGAACCCATGCTGAAGCCCCCGCACTTAGTCATCCGCCGGCCGTCTCTCGTTGCCGGTCTAGTCCCCTTGAACCGGATCCCTGGAGCCTGATGATGGCGGCTCACGCTACCGCCGTTAAGGGCGGATTCCTGCCCCATGGCACGACGGCTTTCTTCCGCCGCCGCATGCGCGAGATCGCCGGGGTGGGGTTGGTGTTCGGCGGCTTGGCGATCCTGGCGACCCTTGTCAGCTACCGGCCCAGCGACCCGTCGCTGAACACGGCCACGCTGGGCCCTGTGCGCAACTTCCTGGGCCTGCCCGGCGCTTATATCGCCGACCTTTTGTTGCAGAGTTTCGGCGCCGCCGCGGGGCTATTGGCCCTGGTGCCCGCCGCCTGGGGCTGGCGGCTGATCATGCATCGCCCGCTGCCCGCGGCCTGGCCGCGCCTGCTGCTGCTGGCGCCGGCGATGATGCTGGCCGCGACCGCCGCCAACGTGCTGCCCCTGCCGCCGCGCTGGCCGATCCCGGCCGGGCTGGGCGGAGTCGCCGGGCGCATGGCGATCGAGGGGCTGCGTCTTGCGGCCGGCGATTGGATCGTCGCCGTCACCTTACCGGCGATCTGCATTTTCGCCGGCATGGTCGCGCTGCCGCTACTGGCAACGTCGCTCGGCTGGAAGCTGCGCGAGATGCTGTGGCCGCTGCGCGCGGTCATGGCGGGTTTGCGCGCGCTGCTGGCGGCGCTGCGTTATGTCGGCGGTTTGTTCGCCGCGCCGCCGGAAAGAAAGACGCGCATCGAGCACGGCTTGCGCGGCGGCGCGCGCGCGATCGAGGCGCGGCGCGGACCGCAACCCGATCCGCCGGACCGATGCCCGGCCAGCCGGCCTTCGACCGACGCGCCCGCGCGCGACGTTGCGCCGCGCGCGAAATCGGGCGGCCTGTTCTTCGGCCTGTTCGCGCGCCGGGCCGAGCGCGTGGAGCCGAGCCTGTTCGACGACGACAAGGGGCCGATCGAGCCGCGGCTGAACGACATGCCGGCCGCCGCGACGCGCGCGAAGGAGAAGGACGAGCGCGAGCCGCTGGTGGCGCCCAAGGCCGCCCGTCCGGCGCCCGGCAAAAAGGCGATCGCCGCCAAGCAGCGCCGGCTGGATCTGGGCGACGACGCCGGGTTCCGCCTTCCATCGCTGGAATTGCTGAGCCCCACGCCCGTCGCGCCGCGCGGCCACAACGTGATCAGCGAAGACGCGCTGCAGCAGAACGCGCGCCTGCTGGAAACGGTGCTGAAGGATTTCGGCGTCAACGGTCAGATCGTGAAGGTGCGGCCCGGACCCGTGGTCACGATGTACGAGCTGGAGCCCGCGCCGGGCACCAAGACCAGCCGCGTGATCGGCCTTTCCGACGACATCGCGCGGTCGATGAGCGCGGTCAGCGTGCGCGTGGCCGTGGTGCCGGGGCAGAACACGATCGGCATCGAGCTGCCGAACGCGCGCCGCGACATCGTGTATCTGCGCGAGCTCTTGGCCTCGGAAGCCTATGAGCGTTCGGGCGGCAAGATGGCGCTGGTGCTGGGCAAGGATATCGGCGGCGCGCCGGTGATCGTGGACTTGGCGCGCATGCCGCATCTGTTGGTCGCGGGCACCACCGGCTCCGGCAAGTCGGTGGCGGTGAACGCGATGATCCTGTCGCTGCTGTACCGCCTGCCGCCCGATCAGTGCCGCTTCATCATGATCGACCCGAAGATGCTGGAGCTGTCGGTGTACGACGGCATTCCGCATCTGCTGCACCCCGTGGTGACCGAGCCGCGCAAGGCGGTGGTGGCGCTGAAATGGACCGTGCGCGAGATGGAGAACCGCTATCGCAGCATTGCGAAGCTGGGCGTGCGCAACATCGAGGGCTTCAACGCCCGCCTCGCCGAGGCCCGCGCCAAGGGCGAGGTGTTGCTGCGCAAAGTGCAGACCGGCTTCGACCCTGACACGGGCAAGCCGCAGTTCGAGGATCAGGCGCTGGATACGACCCCCCTGCCCTATATCGTGGTGGTGGTCGACGAGATGGCCGATCTGATGCTGGTGGCGGGCAAGGACATCGAGGCCGCGATCCAGCGCCTGGCGCAGATGGCGCGCGCCGCCGGCATCCACATCATCATGGCCACCCAGCGCCCCTCGGTGGACGTGGTGACGGGCACGATCAAGGCCAATTTCCCCACCCGAATCAGCTTCCACGTCACCTCCAAGATCGACAGCCGCACGATTCTGGGGGAGCAGGGGGCGGAACAGTTGCTTGGCCAAGGCGACATGTTGTACATGAGCACCGGTGGCCGCATCTCGCGGGTGCATGGGCCGTTCGTGCGCGACGACGAGGTTGAGCAGGTCGTCGCGTTCCTGAAGAACCAGGGCGAGCCTTCCTACCTGGATGCGATCACCGAGGAAGAGGACGATATCCCGGCCGGCGCCATGGGCGGCGGCAACGGCGAGACCGGGGACGATCTGTACGACCAGGCGGTGGCCCTGGTGCAGCGCGAGCGCAAGGCGTCGACCAGCTTCATCCAGCGCCACTTGCAGATCGGCTATAACCGAGCCGCCCGGCTGATCGAGCGCATGGAGTCCGAGGGCGTGGTGAGCCAAGCCAACCATGTAGGCAAGCGCGAGGTGCTGGGCCGCGGCGCCGAGATGTAAAATTCAGGACTGAGCCCCGGGGTTGGGGCGAGGCATGAGGGGTTAGAACGCGATGATCGACGGATTCAAAAATCTATCCGCTGCCGCGCCGTTGAAGCGCCGGCAGGTCGTGACCGGCCTGGCGTGGTCGCTGGGCGCGCTGGCGCTGGCGCCGATGATGCCGGGCCTGGTGCGCGGGGCGCTGGCCGCCGCGCCCACCGACGCCGACAAGAAGGACTTGCAGCGCATCGAGGAGTATTTCACCGGCATCACCACGATGCAGGCGCGCTTCCTGCAGCTTTCGCCCAACGGCCGCACCGCCGAGGGCAATCTTTTCATCTCGCGGCCCGGCCGCCTGCGCTTCGAATACGATCCGCCGGTGCCGTATCTCTTGGTCGTCGACGGCAGCCAGGTGATCTTCTACGACAAGGAACTGGACACGCCGACCTATGTGTCGTTGAGCTCCACGCCGCTGGAATTCCTGCTGGGCCCGACCGTGAAGCTGTCCGGCTCGGTCACCGTCACGAACGTCGAGCGCCGCCCAGGCATCCTGCGCATCACGCTGGTGCAGACCTCGAGCCCCAAGGACGGGCAGGTGATCATCACCTTCACCGAGCGTCCGATCGAGGTGAAGAAATGGGCGCTGGTCGATGCCAAGGGCACGACGGTCGAGGTCGCGATCTTCGATCCGCGCCTGGGCCTGAAGCTGGATCCCAAGCTGTTCACGTTCGACAACAAACGCGTGCAGGAAAACCGGGGCCGCAGCAACAACTGACCCGCGGCGGCGATCCGGCCTAGCGCGCGAACGGCCGGGCGATCAGGCCGGGTAAATCCTTTTCCTCGTATCCTTCGACGCCGATGCTCATGGCGGGTTCGCGCGCCGTGGGACTGCGCGAACCGAACAGCTTGTCCCAGGGGCTAAGGATCGTCGAATAATTCGAATCGGTGTCGCGCCGCACGCGGTGGTGATGCACCCAGTGGATCGACGGCGTCACCACGACCAGCGCCAGCCAGCGCTCCAGCCCCGCCGGCAGGCGCAGATTGGAATGGTGGAAAATCGTCGCGACCAGCAACAGCCCCTCGAAAACCAGCACCGAGCGCAGCGGGAAAGCCAGCGCCCAGACCACGGCGGCGCGCGCCAGGGCCGACAGCAGCACCTCGCCGAAATGGAAGCGCAGCGCGCTGGTCGTATCCAGGAATCGGTCGAGATGATGCACGCGGTGGAAGCGCCAGAGGAACGGGACTTCGTGGTTGGCGCGGTGCCACCAATAGATCAGGAAATCCAGCAACAGCAAGTCGAGGGCCAGGCCCCCGGCCCCCTGCCACCACCCCGGCCGCCACTGGGGCGCCAGCGACGCGGCCCAGGCCGTCAGCGGCACCACGACCAGAGGAGACAGCGCCACGTTGACCAGCCACAACGCCAGATTGCGCGCGACGCGCTTGAAGCTCGGCGCGTTCCAGGGCCCCTTGGCCGGCCAGGGCGCGGCCGGCGCCAGGCGCTCGGCCAGGAACAGCGCGGCGAGCCATGCGCCCACGGCAATGCCTTTCCAAATCAGAAGCGCTTGCAGGATGGAGTCCATCGCGGCACAAGATACATCCGCGCCGCCGTCAAACCAGGGGCGACTGGAGGCTCAACCGAGATGAGCAAGGTTTCCGCTTTTCCGCCCGTCGTCGGCCTTCCCGCCTGCATGCGGATGGGCGATTACACGCATTTCCACGGCGTGGGCGCGAAATACGTCGCCGCCGTGGCCGAGGGCGCGGGCGCGCTGCCGGTGCTGCTGCCGGCCCTGGGCGAAAGCCAGGACGTGGATGGGTTGCTGGACCGCCTGGACGGGTTGCTGTTCACCGGCAGCCCGTCGAACGTCGAGCCGCAGCAATACGGCGGGCCGGCTAGCGCAGCCGGCACGCTGCACGATCCGGCGCGCGACGCCACCACGCTGCCGATGATCCGCGCGGCGATCGCCCGCGGCGTTCCGATCTTCTGCATCTGCCGCGGCATCCAGGAGCTCAACGTAGCGCTGGGCGGCACGCTGCACCAGTTGGTGCACGAGGTTCCGGGCAAGCTCGACCATCGCTCACGCAAGGACGTGCCGCTGGACCAGCGCTACAACCCGACGCACGCGATCAGCCTGGCGCCGGGCGGCTTCGTGCGCGCGCTGGCGGGCGGCAGCGCCGAGGCGATGGTCAATTCGCTGCACGCCCAGGGCATCGACCGGCTGGCCAAGGGCCTGACGGCGGAGGCGAGCGCGCCCGACGGGCTGATCGAGGCGGTGCGGGTAAAGGACGCGCCGGCTTTCGCGCTGGGCGTGCAATGGCATCCCGAGCACAAGACGGCGATGCAATGGCCGCTGTCGCGCGCGATGTTCGCGGCGTTCGGCCGCGCCGTCGCCGAACGCGCCGCCCGGCGCCGCCCGGCGGCGATCTCGCACGCCGCGCAATAGCGCGGCAAGGAAATCGGCACCGCGCAATAAGCGCGGCCTCAACCGACCCGGCGCAACAAGCCGATCAGCCGCCGGCGCTCGGCGGCGCTCAAGCGCCGGGCGATGCGCTGTTCATGCGCGCGCACGCGCTTGAGCGCGTCGGCGAAATGCCGCGTACCCTTGGCGCTGAGGCGCAACGCATAGCTGCGCCCGTCGGTGGAGCTGGGCGCGCGTTGCACCAGGCCGCGGCCTTCCAGCCGGTCGATGACGCTGACCACGGTCGAGCGGTCGACGCCCATCGCCAGGCCCAGCGCGCTTTGGCTCATGCCGGGATTGGCCTGGATCAGCGCCAGAACGCCAAACTGCCCCGGCGTGACGCCAATACGGCCCATCGTCGCGCTGAAATCCTGGAACACCGCGATCTGCGCCCGGCGCAGGTGGTATCCGGCCAGGTTGTCCAAAACCCCGCGCCGCGCTGGCGGCCGAGACGGGTGGCTTCTATGCCTAGGCATGCGTCCTACGCATGGGTAATATGTATTTGGTGCATTGGTTGGGGGTGCCGGAGGCCCCATTTACAATTCAGTAGCGCCGGAGGCCACAAAAGCATCCGGCACCCGGGATTGGGCATCCCCTGCCGGCCTCGGGTTCCGCAAGGAGCTTCTAGAACGCCCGGTCCCCCCCTGACCGGGCGTTCGCGCGCGCGGCCCGTGGGAACCGTCAACGCAGCGCCCACAGCGCCACCAGGGAAATCGCCGGCACGAAGGTCAGCAGCCCGACGCGCACGATGTCGGACACGAGGAACGCCGAGACGCCCTTGAAGGTGTCGTACATCGGCACGTCCTTGGCCATGCCGCTGATGACGAATACGTTCAAGCCCACGGGCGGCGTGATCAGGCCGATTTCGACGACGCTCAGGATCAGAATCCCGAACCAGATCGCCGTGTCCTCTTTCGGCAGCCCGAAATCCAGCCCGATGATGATCGGAAAGAAGATCGGGATCGTCAGCAGGATCATGGACAGCGAGTCCATCACGCAGCCCAGCGCCACGTAAAGCAGCAGCATGGCGATCAGCACCTGCATCGGCGGCAGGCCGCTGCGGGCGATCAGTCCCGCCGCCTCGACCGGCATCTGGGTCAGCGCCAGGAACACGTTCAGGATGTCGGCGCCGAGCAGGATCAGGAAAATCATCGCCGTGGATTCGGCGGTGCCGAGCATCGCCGCGATCAGGCCCTTGCGGTCGAGCCCGCCGCTGACGAGCGCGAGAACACCGGTGCAGAACGCGCCGACCGCAGCGCCCTCGGTCGGCGTGAACCAGCCGCGATACATGCCGCCGATCACCAGCGCGAAAATTAGCGCCACCGGCCAGACTTCCTTGAGGCTCTTCAGCCGCTCGGCCGCTGTGGCGCGCGGACCGGCAGGTCCGGAGCCAGGTTTCACGCGCACATAGACCGCGATCACCGTCATGTAGCCGACGGTGGCGATGATGCCGGGCAGGAACGCGGCCAGGAACAGCTTGGCGATGTTCTGCTCGGTCAGGATGGCGTACACCACCAACACCACCGAGGGCGGGATCAGAATGCCGAGCGTCCCGCCCGCGGCCAGCGTACCGGTGGCAAGCGGTCCCGAGTAGTTGAACCGGCGCAGCTCGGGCAGCGCCACCTGGCCCATGGTGGCGGCGGTGGCGAGCGACGAGCCGCAGATCGCGCCGAACCCGGCGCAGGCGCCGATCGCCGCCATCGCCAGGCCGCCGCGGAAATGGCCGAGGAAAACGCCGGCGAAATGGAACAGCGCGCGGCTCATCCCGGCGCGGCTGGCGAACTGGCCCATCAGCAGGAACAGCGGAATCACCGACAGCTCGTAGTTCGAGAAGCGGCTATAGGCCGCGGTTTTCAGGTGGTTGAGCAGCGGCAGCGGGCCCGCGATCCACATGTAGCCGGCCATGCCCACGGCGAGCATCGACACGCCGATCGGGATGCGCAGGAACATGAGGACAAGGACGGCGGCGAAGCCGATCACGCCCAGTTCGATGCCGTTCATGGCGCGCGCCGCCCGGCCAACGCGGCGAAGTCGCGCCAGGTCGCATACGCCACGGAAACGATCAGCAGCACCAGCGAAAGCCCGATCGGCACGAACGCGATCCACAACGGCACCGCCAGGATCATGGAGCTTTCATGGCTGGCGAATTTATCGAGCCCGCCGAGGATCATGCGCCAGAGCAGCACAACTGCGATCGCGAGATAGATCAGCCCGCCGGTCACGTCGAGGATTCGCTTCACGGCGCTCGGCGCCTTGTGGGTGAAGAAATCGACGATCACGTTGCCGCGCTTGAGATGGCAATACGGCAGGAAGGCGAACACCGCGACGCCGCAGCCCATCTCCACCAGCTCGAAATCGCCGGGCAGCGGCGTGCCGGTCACGACCCGCGAGGCGATGCTGCCGACCGACAGGATGGTCAAGGCCGTAAGCACCAGCCCACCGGCGATGGCGAACCCGCGGCCAAACGCGCCGAGCGCCCGGCCGAACGGACCGATGGGTTGAGTGTCTTCGTTCATCCGGTCAAAGCTTAAAGGGAACCCCCGCCCCTTGTTTTACGCAAAGGGCGAGGGCTTGTCCTGCTCCACGTCGCGATCGGCCGGGCTATTTGCCGTACTTGGCGATCAGCGACCTGGCCTCATCCAGCAGCTTCTTGCCGTCCTGGCCCTTGTCGTTCGCGGTCTTGATCCAGTTGTCGTACACCGGCTGGACGGCGGTTCTGGCGCGATCGAGCTCGGAGCCCGACATGGTGTTGAAGCGGTTGCCGGCTTTCTGCGCCGCTTCGAGGCCGGGCTTCTCGGCGTTGTCCCAGACCTTGCCCAGCTCCTTGGCGAGCTCAAGGCCCGAATTGGCGTCGAGCACCTTCTTCAGGTCGGCCGGCAGGCCGTCGTATTTGGCCTTGTTCATGGCGAAGATGAACACCGCCGTGTAGAAGTTCGGCACGATGGAGTGGTATTTCACCAGCTCCTGGATCTTCAGCGGGCCGGCGACCTCGAACGGGATCACCGCGCCGTCCACCACGCCGGTCGACAGCGCCTGTGGCAGTTGCGGCACCGGCATGCCGACCGGCGCGGCGCCCAGCGCCTTCAGCGCGTCGTTGATGGTGCGCGTCGGCGCGCGGATCTTGAGCCCCTGCAGGTCGCTGAAATAGATGATCGGCTTGTTCTTGACGTGGAACAGGCCGGGCGCGTGACAGTGGAACACCAGGGGGTGAACTTCCTTGTATTCGTCCTTCAGGTACTTGTCGGCGAATTCCTGTACGGCCGGCGCCGTGGCCGTGGCCGTGCCGGTCATGAACGGCAACTCGAACACCTCGACCAGCGGGAAGCGGCCGGCGGTGTAGCCGGGCAGCGTCCACACGATGTCGGCCACGCCGTCGCGCGCCTGGTCGTACAGCCCCGGCGGTCCGCCGCCGAGCTGCATGGACGGATAGATCTGGAACTTGATCTTGCCGCCCGAGGCCTTGGTGACGCGCTCGGTCCACGGCTGGATGAAGTCCTTCTGCGCCGGCGCCACCGCAGGCAGGAAATGATGCACCTTCAGCGTGACGTCCTGCGCCTGCGCCGGGCTGCCGGCCGCAAACGCTGTGACCGCGGCGGTCAGCCAAAGAATCTTTCGCATAGCGTCTGTCCCCTCCCCCGCGCTGTGTTCCCGGCCCGATTTTCCGGGTCCTTGGAAGCTCCGGATAATAATAATAACGGCAATCCGCCCCGCCGTCTTCCCTTTGTCCCTTATTGGATGTGCTTTTTTATTGACCTGCCAGGCTTGCCCGGACAGGCCGGATTGGCCATATTGTTGGACTATCCAACAGTTTTAACCATTGGTGGCCGGGACTTCGGGAAAGGTCATGGGCTTTTGCGCAAAGCTTAAGCAATGGGCGACGCCGGTGGCGGTGCCGGACGGCGCGACCGTGCTGGAGGCGGCGCTTGCCCAGGGCGTGCCCTATCCGCATGGCTGCCGCAGCGGCAATTGCGGCGCCTGCAAGTCGCGTCTGTTGAAGGGCGACGTGGAGCTGGCGGAATTTTCCGACTTCGCGCTGACCCAAGACGAGCGCGCCCAGGGGCTGGTGCTGGCCTGCCGCACGATGCCGCGGAGCGACGTCGAAATGGCGTGGCTGGAGGTGGACGACCTGGTGACGCATCCCTTGCGCGATCTGACCTGCCGCGTTGCGGCGCTGGGCGACATGACGCACGACATCAAGCGCCTGCGCCTGAAGATCGAGGGTGGCGGCCCGTTCACCTTTTCCGCCGGGCAATACGCATCGCTCGGCTTCGCCGCCATCGCGCCGCGCGACTATTCCATGGCCAACGCGCCGGCGCGCAACGGCCGGGACAATCCCGAGATCGAGTTCCACATCCGCCATCTCGCGGGCGGCGCATCCAGCGCCTATGCCTCGACCAAACTTAGGATCGGCGAAACGGTGCGGGTTCAGGGCCCCTATGGCACGTCGTATCTGCGCGAGAGCCATACCGGGCCGATCGTGGCGATCGCGGGCGGATCGGGCCTGGCGCCGATCAAATCGATCATCGAGACCGTGCTGGCGATCGATCTGAAGCAGCCGATCCATCTGTATTTCGGCGTGCGCGACGAGCGCGATCTGTATCTGGAAGATCACTTCAAGACGCTGGCCGCGAAACATAAGAATCTGAGCTTCATTCCGGTCCTGTCCGAGCCGGGCAAGCCCACGAAGCGCCGCACCGGATTCGTGCATCTGGCCGTGGCCGCCGACATCAAGGATTTCGACGGCAGCAAGGCCTATATCGCAGGACCGCCGGTGATGGTCGAGGCGGCCACGCCGCTGCTGCAATCGCTGGGGATGCGGCGCGAGGACATCCATGCCGATGCTTTCTACACCGAGGCCGAGCGCGCGAAACTGCAAGCCGCGAGCGGGGCCGCGCGATGAGCGCCCAAGGAACTTCAAATCTGTTGGAAGGCCGCGTGGCGTTGGTGACGGGCGGGGCGCGCGGCGTGGGCCTGGCGATCGCGCGGGCCCTGGCCGAAGCCGGCGCCAAGCTCGTCATCGCCGACAACGGCACGGCCATCGACGGCGAGGGCGCCGACCCCGGCGTCGCGCGCGCGGCGGCGAAGGCGCTGGACGCGGAAGCCTATGCCGAGAGCGTCGCCAGCCCGTCTTCGGCGCGCGCGGCGGTGGAGTTGGCGCGCGCGCGCCTCGGCGGCATCGACATCGTGGTGAACAGCGCGGCGATTCTGCGCGACGGTTTCGTGTTCAAGGCCGATCCGCAGGATTGGGAAGCGGTGATCCGCAACAACCTGTCGGCCGCGTTCTACACCATCAGCGCCGCGACGCCCGCGATGCGCGACCAGGCGAAGGCGAAACGCGGCGGCGGGCCCGAGTATCGCTGGGGCCGCATCGTCAACATCGTCTCGACCGCCGGGTTCTACGGCAATTATGGTCAGGCGGCCTATGCCAGCGCCAAGGCGGGGTTGATGGGCCTGACCCGCGCCACGGCGCTGGACATGGCGCGCAGCCTTGTCACCTGCAACGCGGTCGCGCCCTTTGCCCATACCCGCGTCACTGAAACTATCCAGCCGGCCAACCCGGCCCAGGCCGCCTATAAGGAGCGCGCGCTCAAAATCGACGCCGCGCCCATAGGCCGACTCGTGCGCTGGCTGTGCGCGCCATCCGGCGACACCGTCACCGGCCAGTTGTTCGGCGTGCGCGGACGCGAGCTGTTCGTATTCTCGCAAGCCAGGCCCGCGGGCCGCCAGGTGGACGGCGATCCCGGCGCGCTGGTCCGGCATTTCACGCCTCTGGAGACCGATCTGGAGGCCTTCAACACCGATCCGGTCGTATAGACCCAGGAGAGTGCGATGAGCGCTTTGCAGCAGGAACAGGTGCGCAGCCTGACGGATTTCGAGCGCCAGAGCGACGCGTACAAAAAGGCGATCCGCAAGATCGTGCGCAGCCACGCGGTCAACGAGCTGTACGGGGCGCAGGTGTTCGACGAACCGGCCATAGCACTGGCGCCCACGCCCTATGCCAAGTGGCTGACCTGCCGCGTGGCGATGGAGGAATACGGCCATCACGTGCGCTTCCGCGAGCTGGGCGAGCAACTGGGGATTCCGAGCGAGGAAATGACGCCGAAAAAGAAGCGCCCGCTGTCGATCTTCGAGTTCCCCTTGAAGACCTGGGCCGAGTTCTGCGTCATCAAGCTTCTGGCCGACCTGGCCGAGATCCTGCAAGTCGAGGACCTGGCGACCTGCAGTTTCCATCCCTTGCGCAACCTGGCCCGCATGACCATGCCCGAGGAGCGCTTCCACGCGCAGTTCGGCAAGGACTTCACGGCCGAGCTGTGCAAGACCAGGGAGGGCCGCGCCGCGGTGCAGGACGCCATCGACCGCTACTTCCCGATGCTGCCGGCTTTTTTCGGCAAGAAAGACTCGGCCAACAACGAGGAGTTCCGGCGCTTCGGCATCAAACAGCGCAGGAACGAGGAAATGCTGGCCGACTACCTGAAGCGCGCGCGCGAGCTGGTGGAAAAGCAGATGGGCCTGAAGCTGCCCAAGCTGGACAGCGACGCGAAGGTGCGTTTCGATACCAACGCCTGAGGGACGAACCCCGGGGAGGCGACGATGACCGCAGCCCAGACCAAGCCAGACGGCGCACGGCGCGCCTATTACGACCGCATCGCCGGGCTGAGCTTGGCGCCGCTGTGGGAGACCTTGCACGCGTTGGTGCCGCCCAGCCCGCAGAGCCCTTGCGTGCCGGCGCATTGGCGCTACGACCAGGTGCGGCCTTATTTGATGGAAAGCGCTGATCTGATCACCGCCAAAGAGGCGGTGCGGCGCGTGCTGATCCTGCAAAACCCGGGCCTGGGCGGTCAGGCGGCGATCACCCACACGCTGTTCGCGGGCCTGCAGCTCATCATGCCGGGCGAGGTGGCGCCGTCGCACCGCCACACCCAATCGGCATTGCGCTTCATCATCGAGGGCGACGGCGCCTATACCGCCGTGGACGGCGAGAAGACCATCATGCATCCCGGGGATTTCGTCATCACCCCGTCCTGGACCTGGCACGACCACGGCCATGACGGCACGGGGCCGATGGTGTGGTTAGACGGGCTGGATATTCCCCTGGTGCGGATGCTGGACGCCGGCTTCGCCGAGAACTTTCCCGAGGAGCGCCAGCCCCTGGCGCGGCCCGAGGGCGACGCGCCTGCCCGCTATGGAGCGGGCCTCTTGCCGGTCGACTACGCGCCCACCAGCCGCACCTCGCCGATGTTCAACTATCCCTATGCGCGCACGCGCGAGGCGCTGGAAAAAATGCGCGGCGCCGAGGAATGGGATTCCTGCCACGGGCTGAAGATGACCTATGCCAACCCGGCCACCGGCGGTTACGCGATGCCGACCATCGGCGCCTTCATCCAGCTTTTGCCCAAGGGCTTCTCCACCGCGCCTTACCGCTCGACCGACGGCACGGTCTATGCGGTGGTCGAGGGCAAGGGCCGCAGCACCATCGCCGACAAGGTGTTCGAGTGGGCCCCGCGCGACGTGTTCGTGGCGCCGTCCTGGGCCTGGCAGAAGCACGAGGCCGCGGGCGACGCGGTGCTGTTCAGCTTCTCCGACCGGCCGGTGCAAAACGCGCTGGGCCTGTGGCGCGAGCAACGCGGCAATCATTGATGCCCGCAGCCGCCGATGCTTAGTCGGCCGGGCGGCGATCTCGACCGGCTGATCGCCGCGATTTCCCGGGCGCCTTGGCGCTGCTGGCCGGCGCCAACGACAGCCATGCATTTTCCGCCAAGCTGACCTTGTTCCTGGAAGGCCGCTGGCCCCTGGGAATCCTGCGCGGCCGGGCGTATATCTTCTGATCTTTCGCCTACCCCGCTCCACCCATCCATCAGGGACATCCACATGAGCTTCGTCATTCCCGCCTGGGACTTGCCCAGCGTGCCCGTCGCCGGGACCAAGGACCGTTTCCCGGTGCGGCGCATCTGGTGCGTCGGCCGCAACTACGCCGCGCATATCGTCGAGATGGGCTACGACCCGAACCGCGAGGAGCCGTTCTTCTTCGCGAAGCCGGCCGACGCGATCGTCCAGAACGGCGGCGTGGTGCCTTATCCGCCGCAGACCAAGAACCTGCATTACGAACTGGAGATGGTGGTGGCCCTGGGCAAGGGCGGCAGCAACGTGAAGATCGAGAACGCGCTGGATCATGTCTACGGCTACGGCGTGGGGCTGGACATGACGCGCCGCGACCTGCAATTCGCCTCGCGCGACCGCGGCCGGCCCTGGGAGATGGGCAAGGGCTGGGACCATTCCGCGCCGTGCTCCGCCATCGTTCCGGCGGCGAAGATCGGCCACCCGTCCAAGGGCGTCATCAAGCTTGCCGTCAACGGGCAGGTGAAGCAGAACTCGGATCTGGGCGCGATGATCTGGAAGGTGCCGGAGATGATCTCGTACCTGTCGGCCCTGGTGGCGCTGGCGCCGGGTGACGTCATCTATTCCGGCACGCCCGACGGCGTGGGCCCGGTGGTCAAGGGCGACAAGCTCATGGGCGAGATCGAAAAAATCGGCACGCTCAACGTTACGATCGGCTGACATGCGGATCGCGACCTGGAACATCAATTCGGTCCGCATCCGCCTCGGCCTGGTCAAGAAGCTGGTCGAGCAGCTCGACCCCGACGTGCTGTGCCTGCAGGAAACCAAGGTGCCGGACGAGCTGTTTCCTCATCACGCGTTTGAAAAATTGGGCTTCAAGCACCGCCTGGTGCACGGCATGAAGGGCTATAACGGCGTGGCGATATTGTCGCGCGTGGCCTTCGCCGGCACCGGCACGCAGGGCTGGTGCGGCAAGCAGGATTGCCGCCACGCCTATGTGAAGCTGAAAGGCGGGGTGGAGCTGCACAACATCTACATCCCCGCGGGCGGCGACATCCCCGATCCCAAGGTCAACGACAAGTTCGCGCACAAGCTCGGTTTCGTGGACGAGGTCGGGGCCTGGTTCGGCAAGGCGCGCGACAAAAAGCAGAAGCTGATCGCCGTCGGCGACTTCAACATCGCGCCGCTGGAAACCGACGTGTGGTCGCACAAGCAGCTTTTGGACGTGGTTAGCCACACGCCCATCGAGGTTGAGAAATTCGGCCGGATGCAGCGCTCGCTCGACTGGGTGGACGCGGTGCGCCATTTCATCCCGCCCGAGCAGAAGCTTTACACGTGGTGGAGCTATCGCAACCGCGACTGGAAGGTCGGCGACCGCGGGCGGCGGCTCGACCATGTGTGGACCACGCCGGCCCTGGAATCGAAGCTCAAATCCGCCCGCGTGCTGCGCGACGCGCGCGACTGGGACAACACCTCGGACCACGTGCCGGTGACGGTGGAGTTGGCGATTTAGCCGGCGCGATACAGGAAATACCTTCCCGCCGCCACGCCCTTGGGCAGCGGCAGCGGCGCGGCCTTGATTCCCACCAATTCCTGATCGCTGATGATCACTCCGCCCGCCGTGGTGATCGCGACGAGGCGGGGGCTGAGCCAGGCCGCGAGTTTCGCGTTGCGCTGGGATTCGCCGGTGCCCGTGTCGGCATGGACCAGCGCCGCTCCGGCGCCAATGCGCCGAAGCGCAGTCGGCAGCGTGTCCTTGAAATCGCCCAGCACCAGATGCCTGGCATCCGGCACGCAATCAGGATGAGCGTCGATCTGCCGGTCGAAGGCGAAGATTTCCCGCGCCGGCAAAAGCGTCCGCAGATGGTCGTAGCTGCGGCCGTTGCCGAGACCCAATTCCACCACCGGACCGGGGACGGTCTCGATCAGCCGCGCCGCGTGGTCGAGACAGGCGCGCTGCGCCTCGAGCCGCCTGATCGCGCTGTCGAGGCGACTCATGTTTTAAATCCAAGCGCTGTTGGCGACAGTCGCCGGGCTTCGTCCTTCGACAGGCTCAGGTTGAGGCCCTCATGCCGAGCTTGTCGAAGCATGAGGGTGGCTCGGAACGGTTAGGCCGCTTTCGCTTTGGCCAAGTCCTTGGTGGTTTGCGTCAGGCGCAGCGCCAGCTCGCGCATGATTTCGACCGCGATTTGCGGGAACTCGCCCACCAGCTTGAAGAACAGCTCCTTGGAGATGCGCAGCGCGCTGAGCTTGCTTTTGGCGCGCACCGTCGCCGTGCGCGGCACGTCGCACAGGATGGCGATTTCGCCCACGAAACTGTTCTTGCCGAGATGCGCCACCACGCGTTCGCCGCCCGGGGTGCTGATCGTCACGTCGGCTTCGCCCGACAGGATGATGAACATGGCGTCGCCCGCGTCGCCCTGTTTGCACAGGTCCTGGCCGAACTGGTATTCGAGCTTCTCGCTGGCATAGGCCAGGAGCTTCAGCTTGGCCGGGTCGATCCTGGCGAACAGCGGAACGCGGCGCAGCGCGTCGACTTCTTCGTTAAGACTCATGGTCAGCCTCCCTGTACGCCGTTCCTTATTTAACGTTATTTACCAATACTTTACCCAATGCTGCCGAAAAAGCAATCGTAACCATTTTGCCAAATTAGGCGCCGCAAACCGAGCCCGTTTCCCCGTTCCAGCCCCATCGCCAAGTGTGCCATAGTCTAAGCGTCCAGGGGGAGCACAAACAACCAACAGTCCTGCGACGGAGTTCGCGATGACGACCGTACCAAGCGGCGCGCGGGCGCTGTTTTACTGTCACGACACGATGGGCCTCGGCCACTTGCGCCGTGTGCGCGCGATCGCGCACGCGCTGGTGGAAGAGCACAAAGACCTGTCGATCCTGATTCTGTCGGGCTCGCCGATCATCGGCAGCTTCGATTTCCGCGCGCGCGTGGATTTTGTGCGCGTGCCCGGCATCATCAAGCTGCGCAACGGCGAATACACGTCGCTGAACCTGCACATCGACACCGACGAAACGCTGGCGATGCGCGCGTCGATCATCAAGCACACCGCGGACATCTTCGACCCCGACCTGTTCATCGTGGACAAGGAGCCGCTGGGCCTGCGCGGCGAGGTGAAGCAGACCCTGATGATGCTGAAGCGCCGCGGCACGCCGCTGGTGCTGGGCCTGCGCGACGTGATGGACGAGCCCGAGCTCTTGGCCCCGGAATGGGAGCGCAAGAACGCCCTGCCGGCGCTGCGCGACTTGTACGACGCGATCTGGGTGTACGGCCTGCCGCAGCTCTGGGATCCACTGCAGGGCATCGAGCTGCCCAAATCGGTCAAGCGCAAGCTCACCTATACCGGCTATTTGCAGCGCTCGCTGCCGCACACGCCGGTGCCGCGCAACCCGGACCTGGACTATTGGAGTCAGCCTTACCTGCTGGTCACGCCCGGCGGCGGCGGCGACGGCGAGGAGATGGTCGACTGGGTGCTGCGCGCGTACGAGGACGACCCGTACATGCCCTATCCGGCGCTGGTCGTGCTGGGGCCGTTCATGTCGTCGGAAAACCAGACCGAGTTCATGCGCCGGGCGCAGCGCCTGGGCAACGTGCGCATGACCACGTTCGACGCGCGGCTGGAAGCGCTGATGGCCAACGCCGTGGGCGTGGTGGCGATGGGTGGCTACAACACGTTCTGCGAGATCCTGTCGTTCGACAAGCGGGCAGTGATCGTACCGCGCACCGTGCCGCGGCTGGAGCAGTACATCCGCGCGTCGCGCGCGCAAGAACTGGGACTGATCAGGATGCTGGAAAACGACGGCGTGCGCGCCGCGCGCGTGATGGCCACGGCGCTGCGCCACCTGCCGCAGCAGAAGCTGCCGTCGTCGGTGGTGGTGCCCGGGCTTCTGGACGGCCTTGGCAACGTCAACCGCCTGGTCAGCCAGCTGCTGTCGGAACGCGTGCCGGTGCCGCGCCTGGCCGCGCGAGGCGGCTGATCCTCTTTCCCCGCCCGTGAACGCGGTACCGCCCAGCGCCGGCAAACAAGCCCCGCGCCGCGTCGCGGTGTTGCTGAAGGGCTATCCGCGTTTGTCGGAAACCTTCATCGCCCAGGAGATCGAGGCGCTGGAGCGCATGGGCTTGGCGATGACGCTGGTGTCGCTGCGCCACCCGACCGATCATGAGGTGCATCCCGCGCATCGCGCCGTCGCGGCGCCGGTGCTCTATCTGCCCGAATATCTGTGGCGCGAGCCGCTGCGCGTATGGCGCGGCTGGCGGCGGGCGAGTGGCTTGCCGGGCTATCGGGAGGCTCGGCGCAAGTTCCTGGCCGATCTCAGCCGCGACATCACGCCCAACCGCGTCCGGCGCTTCGGCCAGGCGTTGGTGCTGGCGGCCGAACTGCCGCAGGAGATCGGCTGGCTGCACGCGCATTTCCTGCATACCCCCGCCTCGGTCGCGCGATACACCGCGATTCTGCGCGGCCTGCCCTGGAGCTGTTCGGCCCATGCGCGCGATATCTGGATCACGCCGGACTGGGAAAAGCGCGAGAAACTGGCCGAGCTTTCATGGCTGGTCGCCTGCACGCGTTCGGGCTTCGATCACCTCCGCGATCTGGCGCCCGACCCTAGGCGCCTTGAGCTGGTCTATCACGGGCTCGACGTGAAACGGTTCCCGCCGGCGCCCGCGCGCGACGCCCAATCGCCGCTCATCATCCTGTCGGTGGGCCGCGCGGTCGAGAAAAAGGGCTACAACGTGCTGTTGCAGGCGCTGGGCAAGTTGCCGCGCGATCTGGACTGGCGCTTCGTTCATATCGGCGGCGGCGCGTTGCGCGACGGCCTTGCGCGCATGGCCAAGCGGCTGGGCCTGTCGTCGCGCATCGAATGGCGCGGGGCGCAGCCGCAGGAAAAGGTGATCGAGGCCTACCGCCGGGCGGATATCTTCGTGCTGGCGAGCAGGATCGACCGCGACGGCGACCGCGATGGGTTGCCCAACGTGCTGATGGAAGCGCAGAGCCAGGGTTTGCCGTGCGTAACCACCACGACCGGGGCGATCCAGGAGCTGATCGACGCCAGCACCGGCGTTCTGGTGCCGCCGGACGATGCGCCCGCGCTGGCTGGCGCCATTGCCGCGCTGGCGCTGGACCCGGCGCGGCGCCGCGCGCTGGGCGCGGCCGGGGCGGCGCGCGTGGCGCACGACTTCGCCTTCGCCCGCAATGTCGCGCGCATCGCGGCGAAATTCGGCCTGCATGACGCGGCGGAACGCGA
>JAHFPH010000168.1 GCA_023266845.1 Rhodospirillaceae bacterium | reverse complement strand
GCCCCGGCGGCGCGGCCGCCCCCGCGCCGGCCCCGGCGGCCAAGCCGGCGGATGAATGGCCCAACGACCCGATCGACCTTTCGGTGCTGAAGGCCTTCGACGCCGACCTGACGGCCAGCGCTGACGAGGTGAAGTACAACAAAATCAAGGCCGGAAAATCGACCGTGAAGCTGACGGTCAAGGACGGCAAGCTGGCGCTCGACCTCGCCATGCCCAAGCCGGGCCTGTACCAAGGCGAAGGTTCGGTGAACGTGGCGATCAACGCCGCGCAAGCCGCCGCGAGCTACGACATCAAGGCCAAGCTAGCGGGCCTGCAGGCGCAACCGTTCCTGACCGACGCCAAGGACATGGACACGCTGAGCGGCGTGCTGAACGCCGACTTCGCGGTCACCGGCCAGGGCACGAGTCAGCGCGCGATCGTGCCGACGCTGAACGGCGGCGGCGCGGTGAAATTCGCCGACGGCGCGATCAAGGGCATCGATCTTGCCAAGATCGCGCGCAACCTCGAGGACATGGGCAAGGGCACGATGTCGCTCGATCCGTCGAAGATGATGGACAGCATGAAAAATATGTTCGGCGGCGGCGGCGCGTCGGAGAAGACCGACTTCACCGAGATGGGCGGCACGTTCAAGATCACGAACGGCGTGCTGACCAACGACGATCTGGCGCTGAAATCGCCCTTCGTGCGCGTGACTGGCGCGGGCAAGGTGCCGATGCCGCCGCGCGAGGTCGACTACACCATCAAGCTGGCGGTGGCCGCCAGCGCGCAAGGCCAGGGCGGCAGCGGCGGCGGCGCGGGCATCCCCGTGAACTGCAAGGGCAAGTGGTCGGCCTATGACTGCAAGCCGGATATCAAACTCGATCCCAGCAAGATGCTGGGCGGCGGTGCGGCCGGCGGAGCCCTTGGCGGCGGCGCCTTGGGCGGTGGCCTGCCCAAGGGCCTGCCCGGCATGGGTAGCGGCTCGACCGCGCCGGCCCCGGCGGCCAGCAGCCCCGCGCCGGCAGCGCCCGCCACGGATACCTCCACTGGCACCACGCAGCAAAAGCCTTCGGGCGGCTTGCCCGGCGGCTTCAAACTGCCAGGCCAGTGAACACCGTCCGCCGGTCTGCGCGGCGGGCGGCGGGACGAAACCTTACTCGTCGTATGCGACCAGCGCGGTGAACGGCACGTCGCCCAGGCGCTCGCGCCCTTTAAGGAACGTCAGCTCGATGATCGCGGCGGCAGCGCGCACATCGGCGCCGCGCTCGCGCAGCAGCTCGATCGCCGCGCGCATCGTGCCGCCGGTGGCCAACAGGTCGTCCAGCACCACCACGCGCTGGCCTGGGACCACGGCGTCATCCTGGATCTCCACCGTGTCGCTGCCGTATTCGAGCTTGTAGGTGTGTCGCACGGTCTTGCCCGGCAGCTTGCCCTGCTTGCGCACCATCAGAAACCCGCAGCCGAGCTTGAGGGCCAGGGGCGCCGCGGTCAGGAACCCGCGCGATTCGATGCCCGCCAGGATGTCCGGCTTGTGCTGCTTGATCGCGGCGCTGAGCAGGTCGATCGTCTCCTGCCACGCGGCGGGATGACGCAGCAGCGTCGAGATGTCGTAGAACAGGATGCCGGGTTTCGGGAAATCCGGTATCCCGCGGATGTGGTCCTTGAGGTTCATTGCCGGAAATTCCTGGCGAGAGTTGCGGCGCGGGCATCCTAGCGGCGGCAAGCCTAAGCTGTCGACTCCGTGGTTGCCTATTTGGTGGTCTGTTTCAGATATTCGATCACCGCCGCGCGCTCCTTGACGTCCGGCAGGCCGGGGAAGGCCATGCGGCCGCCCGGCACGAGGTCCTTCGGGTTGGCGAGATAGCGGTCGAGCGACTTGTCGTCCCAGGAAACTCCCAGGCCGCTCATCGCGCCGGAGAACTTGTAGCCGGGCTTGCTGCCGGCCTTGCGCCCGAACAGCCCGTTGAGATTGGGCCCGACGCGGTCGGCGCCGTTGGCCTCGACCGTATGGCAGGCCTTGCATTTGTTGAACACCTTCGCTCCAGCCTCGACATTCGCCGCGGCGGGTGCGGCGGCGGTCTGCGCGGGAGCCGGGGCCGGTGCGAGCACCGGAGCCGGCGCGGCAACGGGTGCAGCGGGCTTCGGCGGGACGGTTGGCGCCGAGGGGGCCGGAACCGCCGGTGGCGGCGCCGGCACGGCAGCCTGGGCCGCTGGCGGTTCGGTTGCGGCCGGCTTAGCCGGCGGGGGCATCAGCACGCGCTTGGTTTCCTCGGGCGACAAGGGCTGCAATCCGGCGGTGGCGCTCATCGCCGGCGGCTGATCGTAGCGCTGCACCTGATGTTGGATGCCGGAATGCGCGACGAAATAGGCCACCGCCGCGCCGATCGCGGTGCCGGCAACGGCGCCGATCAGAAACGTCTTCATTTCACCCTCGCGTGACTTCGCCCGGCCATTATCCGGAAGCGCTCTAGGCATGGCAATATGGCGGCGATGAGCGCGTTAAGCCAGCGCCTGGCCTGGGGCAGCCGCACCTATGTGATGGGCATCGTCAACGCGACGCCGGATTCCTTTTCCGGCGACGGGTTGATGGGCGCGGGCGATCTTGCCCAGGCGGCGCTGGCGCAAGCCAGGCGTTTCGCCGCGGACGGCGCCGACTTGCTGGATGTGGGCGGTGAATCGACCCGCCCCGGCGCCGCGCCCGTCCCGGCCGCGGACGAGATCGCGCGCGTCGCGCCCGCGATCCGCGCGATCCGCCAGGCGCTGCCCGATATGCCGGTCTCGGTCGACACGTCCAAGGCCGCGGTGGCGGCGGCGGCGCTGGACGCGGGCGCTTCCATTGTCAACGACGTGTGGGGATTGCGCGCCGATCCCGGCATGGCGGCGCTGGTGGCCGCGCGCGGCTGCGGCGTGGTGCTGATGCACAATCGGCTGACGCCGGCCGATCCGGCGATCAAGGCGCGGCTGGGCGCGAGCTTCAAAGGCGCGTCCTATGCCGACCTGATCGGCGAGGTGAAGGCCGACTTAAGCGAGCTGGCGCAGAGCGCGCTCGGCGCGGGTGTGGCGCGCGACAACATCGTGCTCGATCCCGGCATCGGCTTCGGCAAGAACCGCGAGCAAAGCCTGGAGTTGATCGGGCGCTTCGATGCGTTCAAGGAACTGGGCTTCCCGCTGCTCTCGGGTCCGTCGCGCAAATCGTTCATCGGCTATACGCTGGACCTGGCGGCGGATCAGCGCCTGGAGGGCACCGCCGCGGCGGTTGCTATTTCGATCGCGCACGGCGCCGACATGGTGCGCGTGCACGACGTCCGCGAAATGGTCCGCGTGGCGCGCATGGCCGACGCGATCGTGCGGCGTCGCTAGCGCTCTTCCGTCTCCAGCCCCTGCTCCAGGCGCTTCATGTTGGGATCGGGCTTCAGCGCGGCCAGCAGCCCGGCCATCGTTTTCTTCAGCGCGGGATGCCCGAGGCCGGGCGCGATATCGGCGAGCGGCCGCAGCACGAATTCGCGCTCGGCCATGCGCGGATGCGGGATGGTGAGATAAGGCGTGTCCACGATCCGGTCGCCGTACAGCAGAATGTCGATATCGATCAAGCGCGGCCCGAAACGCGTGGTTGGCACGCGGCCCATCTCGCGTTCGATTTCCTTCACGAAATGCAGCAGGTCGAGCGGTTCGAGCGCGGTTTGCCCGCGCGCCACAGCGTTGAGGAACGGCGGCTGTTCGGCGATGTACATCGGCGCGGTTTCGTACAGGTCCGAGACCGCGTCGACCAGCACGCCGGGCTTGAACGCCGCGATCGCGCGTTCGATGTTGCGCCGCCGGTGTCCCAGATTGCTGCCAAGACCCAGATAGACCGAAGTCATGCCGCGCTACCTGCCGCTTCCGTTCAATCGTACTTTATATAGGCGTGCCGCTCGTCCTGGGGCGTGCCTTCCAGCGCCCCGCCTTCCTTGCCGGGCTGCCATTGCACGGTCGCCTCGATCTTCTTCGCCAGCTCGAAATCCTTGTCGGTGATGCCCTTGGCGGCGTGGTTCTGCAGCTTGACCTCGACCCAGGAAAAAGACGCGGCGATGTCGGGATGATGCCAGGCGGCCTCGGCCAGATGGCCCACCGCGTTGATCACCATCAACGTGCCTTTCCAGGACTGGGTGCGGTAGACGCGGCGGATGAACCCGCCCTCGAGCCGCCAGTGCGGCAGCTCGGCCTGCAGCCGCGCCGCCACCTCCGCGTCGCCATAGGTGCGTTCTTTCGCCTTGGCAGCCATGCCCGAGCCCTTTCCGTTTCCAGTGTAGCGCGGACCGCCCGCGCGGGCCACGCCGCCGACTGCGTGAAACCGCTATAGTGAAGGGGTAAAGGAATCCGAGGGAGAAGCCGTGGACCCATCCACGTTGCTGCAATTGCAGAAGTCGCTGGTTGCCGACGCGCTCGCCGACGTCGAGGATGGCGCGCTGTTGCGTTCTTTGTGCGACGGGCTGATGGCCAAGGGCGTGCCTCTGTGGCGCGTCTTCGTGGGATTGGAGGAGCTGCATCCTTTGGTCGAGGGGCGCAGCTTGACGTGGCGGCGGGCGGAGCCGGAAACGACTTCTCGCCCGTTTGAGCGCGCCGATTGGGCCAATCGCGAGGATGAATGGCGACGATCCCCGCTCTATCGCGTGTTCATCGACAAGGCCCCCCGCCTCCGCTGGCAGCGCGGCGATTTTCAGCAAGGCGAGTTTCCGTTGCTTGACGAGCTGTTCGGCCAAGGCGCCTGGGACTATGTCGCCTATCACGTTCCCTATGTGGACCAGGCGCGGGCCAGCGACACGGATTGCATGTACGTATCCTGGGCGACCGACCGCAAGGGCGGGTTCAGCGACGACGATCTCGTCTTTCTGGACCACATGGTGCCGCCCTTGGCTCTGGCGCTGCGCAAACGCGCCGTCGTGCGCAACGCTGAAAACCTGGTCCGCGTCTATCTGGGCGCCGACGCGGGGCGGCGCGTGCTGCAAGGGCAGATCGAGCGCGGCAAGCCCGAGCGCGTGCGCGCGGTGCTGTGGTTCAGCGACTTGGCCGGCTTCACGCGCATCGCCGACAATGCGCCCGAGCAGATCGTGCCGCTGCTGAACGACTACGCCGACTGCCAGGTCGGCGCGATCCACGCACATGGCGGCCAGGTGCTGAAATTCGTCGGCGACGGCATCCTGGCGATCTTTCCGATCGACGAGACGGCCGCCGCATGCCGGCGCGCGCTGGACGCGGCGGCCAAGTCGCTCGGCAAGCTCGCCGCGCTGAACCAACGCCGCACCGCCGCGGACCTGCCGACCACGCGGTTCTACCTGGCGCTGCATGTGGGCGAGGTACTGTACGGCAATATCGGCTCGCCCGACCGGCTGGATTTCACGGTGGTGGGTCCGGCGGTGAACGAAGTCAACCGCATCGAGACGATGTGCAAATCGCTGGACCGCGACGTGCTGCTGTCGGCCGATTTCGCCAAGGCCGTAGGCGGGATGGGCCTGGTGTCGGTCGGGCGCTATGCGCTGCGCGGCGTGACGCGCGCGCAGGAACTGTTCACCCTGGACGCATCCCGATGAACCGAGGCGCCGACGCCAAACGCCTGCTGGCCGAGGGCACCGCGCTGGCGCAGCAGGGCCGCTTAGACGAGGCCGCGCGCCTGTTCGAGCAGGCGATCGCGCGCCAGCCCGGCCAGGCCGAGGCG
>JAHFPH010000167.1 GCA_023266845.1 Rhodospirillaceae bacterium | reverse complement strand
CGTCGACTACATGGTCGTCGCCAACACCGCGTTCTGGGAAAAGCTGCCGCCCGATATCCGCAAGGTGCTGGAGACGACCATGGCCGACGTGACGGCCAAGACCAACAAGGCCGCCGACGAGTTCAACGAGGCCGACAAGAAGAAGATCGTCGCCGCCGGCACCTCGCAAATCGTCGCGCTCAAGAAGGATGAAGTGCTGCAATGGCGCAAGGCGATGGATCCGGTCTACAAACAGTTCGAAGGTGAAATCGGCAAGGATCTGATCCAGGCCGCGCTCGCCTCGAACAAGGGCAGCTGACCGTCCGGCGCCAAATCGCGCTCGAGGTCCGCCCCTAGGGGGGCGGGACGGACCGATGGGCAGGAAAATCACCGATAGGCTGGAGGAAGGCTTGATCGCCTTCCTCCTCGCCGCCATGACGCTGCTCACCTTCCTGCAGGTGGTGCTGCGCTACGTCTTCAACTCGGGCCTGGTCTGGGCGCTCGAGGCCACGACCTACATGTTCGGCTGGCTGGTGCTGCTGGGCATGTCCTATGGCGTCAAGGTTGGCTCGCATATCGGCGTGGACGTGCTGGTCAAGACCCTGTCGCCGGCGCTGCAGCGCGCGGTCGGCGTCGTGGTCGGGCTTTTGTGCCTGCTCTACGCCGCGATCATTTTCTACGGCGGCTACGTCTATATCGACAAGATGTACGCGCTCGGCGTCGAGGCCGAGGACATCCCCCTGCCGCGTTGGCTGCTGCTGATCGTCCTGCCGATCGGTTTCGCGCTGCTGTTCCTGCGCCTGGCCGAGACGACGTGGCGCATCCTGACCGGCAAGCAGGCGGGCCTGCGCCTGGCCGACGAGGCGCGCGAGGCGATCGAGCAATTGCACGAAGAAAAGCCGCAGGGCGCGCCCGGCGGCGGCGAGGCGGGGCGGGGACGATGACCACCGTCACGCTGTTCGTCCTCTTGTTCCTGTTCATGTTCATGGGCATGCCGATCGCCATTTCACTGGGCCTGGCCAGCGTGCTGTCGATCCTGATGTTCTCGCAAGATTCGATGGCCTCGATGTCGCTCAAGGTGTTCAACACCATGGAGCAGTACACGCTGCTCGCCATTCCGTTCTTCATCCTCAGCGGAACGTTTCTGACGACCGGCGGCGTGGCGCGGCGGCTGGTCAATGTGGGCGTGGCGCTGGTCGGCCACGTGCGCGGCGGGCTGGCGATGGCCGGCGTGATCGCCTGCATGTTCTTCGCCGCCGTGTCGGGCTCCTCGCCCGCCACGGTGGTGGCGATCGGCTCGATCGTGATCGGCGGCATGATCCGCACCGGCTACACCAAGAACTTCGCCGCCGGCGTGATCTGCAACGCCGGCACGCTCGGCATCCTGATTCCGCCCTCGATTCCGATGGTGGTGTATTGCGCGGCGACCGAGCAATCGGTCGGGCGCATTTTCATGGCCGGGTTCCTGCCCGGGCTGGTGCTGGGGCTGATGCTGATGGCGGCGGTCTATGTGGCGGCGCGCATCATCGACCTGCCCTACGCCCAGCGCTCGACGCTGAAGCAGGTCTGGGACGCGGCGCGCGAAGCGATCTGGGGAATGCTGCTGATCGTCATCATCCTGGGCGGCATCTACGGCGGGGTGTTCACGCCGACCGAGGCCGCGGCGGTCGCCGCCGTCTACGCCTTCGTCGTCGCCGTGTTCGTGTACAAGGACCTGAAGCTCGCCGACGTGCCCAAGGTGCTGCTGGACGCGGGCAAGGTGACCATCATGTTGATGTTCATCATCACCAACGCGTTCCTGTTCGCCCATGTGCTGACCACCGAACAGATACCGCAGGCGATCACCCAGCTCATCGTCTCGGCCAACATGCCGCCCTGGCTGTTCCTGGTGGTGGTGAACATCATCCTGCTGATCGCCGGCAATTTCATGGAGCCGTCGGCGATCATCCTGATCATGGCGCCGATCTTCTTCCCGATCGCGCTCAAGCTCGGCATCGACCCGATCCATCTGGGCATCATCATGGTGGTGAACATGGAGATCGGCATGATCACCCCGCCGGTGGGCCTCAACCTGTTCGTCACCTCCGGCATCACCGGCATGAGTTTGTGGGAAGTGGTCAAGGCCGCCTTCCCGTGGCTGATCGTGCTGCTGGTGTTCCTCGTGATCGTCACCTACGTGCCGATCATCTCGACCTTCCTGCCCGATCTGCTGTTCGGCAAGCAGACGCTTTGAGCCTGGGCTCCGAGCGTTACGCCCGGCGCGTGTGCGTCGATCCGCGCCGCAGCACTAGGATCAGGTAAATCACGATCGCGACGTTGACGGCGATCAACGCGAGCTTCACCAGGCTTGGCCGGTGAACCAGGTGATAGGCCTCGAGCGGAACGAGGCTGGCCGTGGCGATCACCATCAGCCATTCGGCCCAGCGCTTCTCCAGCCAAACCCCGATGCCCTCGGTCAGCAGCACGGCCGAATACACCAGCGCCAGCATGCCGATCGCCTTGAGCCGGGTGCCCAGCAGGAACGCCTCGATCTTTTGCAGCAGGAAAAGGATGACGTTGCCGTGCGGCAGCAGCAGCTCGTCGTTGACCCAGACGATCACGTCCTGGAACCACTCCTCGCGCCGCTCCAGGAACACCAGGCCGAACCCCGCGCCCAGCAGCAGAAGACCCTTGGCGATCTTCTCCGCGGCGATGAGCTTGAGGAGGATGTGCTGGCGCGTGGCGGGGGTGGACATCGCGCATTTCTACCCTGCTTCCGCGCCGAGCGGGAAGGGGCGCGCCCTCACATGGTCATAAGGCGCGGGAACAATCCGGTGATCCCGACCAGGATCAGATAGGCCGCGACGATGTAGTTGAGGGTGCGCGGCGCCAGCAGGATCAGGACGCCGGCCAGAAGCGCGAGCAGCGATTGCACGACGAACGGATCGACCTACAGGGGGCGACTCCTTACCTGGGGTCCGTCTCCTGGCGGTCAATTTGACTCCTCATCCTTCGACAGGCTCAGGATGAGGAGCAATTTTTAACGGCCCTCACCCTGAGCTTGTCTAAGGGCAAGGGCCGATGCGATGGCGGAACGGTTTACGCCGCCTTGGCGCGTTTCGGTTTGATTTCCAATTCGCCCTTGGCGACGCTGACGCGCACCGCATCGCCGTCCTTGACCGTTCCGGCCAGAATCAGATTGGCGAGCTTGTTCTGCAGCTCCTTCTGGATCACGCGCTTCAAGGGCCTGGCGCCATACACCGGGTCGTAGCCCTGGTTGGCGAGCCAGGTGAGCGCGTCCTTGTCCAGCTCGATCGCGATCTCGCGCGCTGCCAGCAGCTTTTTCAGGCGCTGCAACTGCACTTCGACGATGCCCGTCATGTGGCCGCGCGACAGGCGGTGGAACAGCAGGATCTCGTCCAGCCTATTAAGGAACTCGGGTCGAAAAGCCGCGCGCACGACTTCCATCATCCGCCCGCGCACCGCCTCGATGTCCTGGCCCTCGGGCTGGCCCGCGAGAATGTCGCCGCCCAGGTTGGAGGTGAGCACGATCAGCGTGTTGCGGAAATCGACCGTGCGGCCCTGGCCGTCGGTCAGCCGTCCGTCGTCCAGCACCTGCAACAGCACGTTGAACACGTCGGGATGCGCCTTTTCCACCTCGTCGAACAGCACGACCTGGTAGGGGCGCCGGCGCACGGCCTCGGTCAAAGCACCACCCTCGTCGTAGCCCACGTAACCGGGCGGGGCGCCGATCAGCCGCGAGACGGCGTGCTTCTCCATGTATTCCGACATATCGATGCGCACCATCGCCTGGTCGTCGTCGAACAGGAACTCGGCCAAAGCCTTGGTGAGCTCGGTCTTGCCCACGCCGGTGGGGCCGAGGAACAGGAACGAGCCGATCGGCCGGTTCTGGTCTTGCAGGCCGGCGCGCGCGCGGCGCACCGCGTTGGACACGGCGGTGATCGCCTCGTCCTGGCCGATCACGCGCTTCTTCAGGCCATCTTCCATGCGCAACAGCTTGTCGCGCTCGCCTTCCAGCATTCTATCGACGGGTATGCCGGTCCAGCGCGACACCACGCCCGCGATCGATTCCGCGGTCACGGCCTCGTTCAGCATGTGTTTTTCGCCGGCCTTCTCCGCGGTTTTAAGCTCGCGTTCCAATTGCGGAATGATGCCGTAGGCGAGCTCCCCCGCGCGGTTGAAATTGCCCTGGCGCTGCGCGATCTCGAGCTCGCTGCGCGCGTGGTCGAGCTTTTCCTTGATCTTGGTGGCGCCGGCCAGCTTGTCTTTCTCGGCCTTCCATTGGCGCGTCAACGCGGCGGATTTTTCCTCCAGCTCGGCCAGCTCGGCCTCCAGTTTGCCGAGCCGATCCTTCGAGGCCGGGTCGCGCTCTTTCTTCAGCGCCTCGCGCTCGATCTTCAATTGCACGATGCGCCGGTCCAGCTCGTCGACTTCCTCGGGCTTGCTGTCCACTTCCATGCGCAGGCGCGCGGCGGCCTCGTCGATCAGGTCGATTGCCTTGTCGGGCAAAAAGCGGTCCTGGATGTAGCGGTTGCTGAGGGTCGCCGCCGACACGATCGCCCCGTCGGTGATGCGCACGCCGTGGTGCAGTTCGTATTTCTCCTTGAGGCCCCTTAGGATCGAGACCGTATCCTCGACCGTGGGTTCGCTGACGAACACGGGTTGGAAGCGCCGCGCCAGGGCCGCGTCCTTTTCGATGTGCTTGCGGTATTCGTCCAGCGTGCTGGCGCCGACGCAATGGAGTTCCCCGCGCGCCAAGGCCGGCTTCAGCATGTTGGACGCATCCATCGCGCCCTCGGCCTTGCCGGCGCCGACCAGCGTGTGCAGCTCGTCGATGAACAGCACGATGTCGCCTTGGGCTGACGTGATTTCCTGCAGCACGGATTTGAGCCGCTCCTCGAATTCGCCGCGGAATTTCGCGCCGGCGATCAAGAGGCCTAGATCCAGCGCCAGCAGGCGCTTGTCTTTAAGCGATTCCGGCACATCGCCCTTGACCATGCGCATCGCCAAGCCCTCGACGATCGCGGTTTTGCCCACGCCCGGCTCGCCGATCAGAACGGGATTGTTCTTGGTGCGGCGCGAGAGCACCTGGATAGCGCGGCGGATCTCCTCGTCGCGCCCGATCACGGGGTCGAGCTTGCCGTCGCGCGCGGCTTGCGTCAGGTCGCGCGCGTATTTCTTCAAGGCATCGTAGCCCTGCTCGGCCGTGGCAGTGTCGGCAGTGCGGCCCTTGCGCACTTCCTCGATCGCCTTGTTGAGCGATTGCGGCGTGACGCCGGCGTCTTTCAGTATCCGCGCGCTGGGTGCGCCGGTGGAGAGCGCCAGCGCCAGCAGCAGGCGCTCGGCGGTCACATAGCTGTCGCCGGCGCGCTCGGCCACGTCCTTGGCCTGTTCGAACACCCGCGCCAGCTCGGGCGACATGAAGACCTGCCCCGCGCCCTGGCCCTCGACCTTGGGCTGCTTGGCGAGCTCGGCGTCGGCGGCTTTCAATGCGCGCGCGGGGTCGCCGCCGGCGGCGCGGATCAAACCGGCGGCCAGGCCTTCCTTGTCGTCGAGCAGGATTTTCAAGAGATGCTCGGGGGCTAGGCGCTGATGGCCCGAGCGCAAGGCGAGATTCTGGGCGGCCTGGACGAAACCCTGCGACCGCTCGGTGAACTTGTCGAACTCCATCCCAACTCTCCCTCTGTCCCCCCACGAAGAGGCAGGACAAGCGGCCGGCCCATGAAGCGGCGCC
>JAHFPH010000048.1 GCA_023266845.1 Rhodospirillaceae bacterium | reverse complement strand
AGCTTCTTTCCCAGCCGTCCGGCCAGGTCCTGGATGTATTGCCAGGCGACGCGGCCGGAGCGCGAGCCGCGCGTGACCGACCATTCGTTCGCTTCCGCGCGCAGCTTGTCGGCCGGCATGGTGAGGCCGAAGCTTTTCGCGTAGCCCTCGATCATCGCGAAATACGTGTCCTGGTCGCAGTGGTGGAACCCCAGCCACAGGCCGAAGCGGTCGCTGAGCGACACTTTCTCCTCGACCGCCTCGCCCGGATTAATGGCGGTGGAGCGTTCGTTGTCGATCATGTCGCGCGGCATCAAATGCCGGCGGTTGGACGTGGCGTAGAAGATCACGTTCTCGGGCCGGCCCTCGACGCCGCCTTCCAGCACGGCCTTGAGCGACTTATAGCTTGCGTCCTGGCCGTCGAAGCTCAGATCGTCGCAAAAGATGATGACGCGGCGGCCGGTGCCGCGCAGCAGGCGCAGCAGCACGGGCAGGGAGGGGATGTCCTCGCGGTGGATTTCCACCAGCGCCAGCTTGCCCTTGAACTCGGCGTTGACCGTGGCGTGCGCCGCCTTGACCAGCGAGCTTTTGCCCATGCCGCGCGCGCCCCACAGCAACGCGTTGTTGGCGGGCAGGCCCTTGGCGAAGCGCCGCGTGTTGTCGATCAGCGTGTCGCGCTGGCGCTCGATGCCCTTCAGCAGCTCCACGGCCACGCGGTTGATCGCGCGCACCGGCTCCAACCGGCCGCTCTCGGCGTGCCAGACGAAGGCGTCGGCGTCGGCGATGCCCGCGCCCGGCGGCGGCTTGGGCGCGAAGCGCTCCAGCGCGTCGGCGATGCGCTTGAGCAGCGCCGCCGCGTCCTTTGGTTTGTCGGCCTTGGCCATGATCGTCCCAGTCCCGTGGCGGGCGCGGAAGCTAGCAAATGCGGCAAAGCCCGGCAAACCGGGCATTGCCCTTTCACTCGGGCCGCGGCGCTGTTCCGGCGGCTGGCCCATCGGTGGCGCTGAGGCCAGGTTAACCCAGTATTTTCAACGCATTGCCCGCATGCGCCCAAGGTTTGCTTTCGGCCCTTGAGCCGGTATAGTCCGCCGCCCGAACGGCAATGAATTCCAAAACGGAAGGATGAACCCGCGATGTTGATCAGCCCGGCTTATGCCCAGGCCGCCGGCACGTCCGGCATAGGCTTCGACATCATGTCGCTGATGCCGTTGGCGCTGATCTTCGTCGTCTTCTATTTCCTGCTGATCCGCCCGCAACAGACGAAGATGAAGCAGCACCGCGCCTTGCTGGCGGGAATCCGCCGCAACGACCGCGTGCTGACCGGCGGCGGCATCATCGGCGTCGTCACCAAGGTCGTGTCGGACGGCGAGCTGATCGTCGAGATCGCCGAGGGCGTGCGCGTGCGCGTGGCGCGCGGCACGGTGGCCGAGGTGCTGTCGCGCACCGAGCCGGCGACGGCGGGCGGCGGCAGCTCGGGCGGCGAGTCCTCGAAGCCCGAGCAGAAGCCCACGGGCCTGGCCGGATTGCTGTCGGGCCTAGGGTTCGGCGGCAAGAAATAGCGCCCGGCCGCGCGAATTAGCTCTCCGAGAGCGACCGTATGATCCATTTCCAGCCCTGGAAGATTTTCGTTGCCATCGCCGCCATCGTGCTGGGGCTGATCTACGCGGCGCCGAACCTGCTGAGCGAAAAGCAGGCCGAGCAGATTCCAAGCTGGCTGCCGCACCGGCAGGTTTCGCTGGGCCTCGATCTGCAGGGCGGCTCGCATATCCTGCTTCAGGTCGACATCCAGGCGGTGCTGCGCGAGCAGGTGAACGCGCTTCTGGAAACCGCCCGCGCCGCGCTGCGCAAGGATCGCAACCTGCGCTTCACGGGCCTTGGCATCGAAAACAATGCGGTGGTGTTCCGCCTGCTCGATTCCGGCAAGACCGACCAGGTGCGCAAGGACATCCGCGACAGCGAGCCCGACGCCGACATCGCGGTCAACGGCGACGCGTTCCGCCTCGAGATCAGGAAGGACGAGATCGAGCGCCGCAAGCGCTCGATCGTCGAGCAGTCGATCGAGATCGTGCGCCGGCGCATCGACGAGATGGGCACGCGCGAGCCGACCATCCAGCGCCAGGGCGACGACCGCATCCTGGTGCAACTTCCCGGCGTGCGCGACCCCGAGCGCGTGAAGTCGCTGCTCGGCAAAACAGCGAAGCTGACGTTCCGCTTCGTCGACGAGGAAACCAGCGCCGAGGACGCCAAGCAGGGCCGCCTGCCCGCCAGCTCCGAGCTGTTGCCGATGGAGGACCGCGGCACGCGCAGCGCCACCAACGAGATCGTGGTGCGCAAGCGCGTGATGGTCAGCGGCGAGGACCTTACCGACGCCCGCGCCAGCTACGACGAGCACGGCGCGCCGTCCGTCAGCTTCAAGTTCAACAGCAAGGGCGCGCGGCAGTTCGGCGACGCCACGCGCGACAACGTGGGCAAGCTGTTCGCAATCGTGCTGGACAACAAGGTAATCAGCGCGCCGGTGATCCGCTCCCCGATCCTGGGCGGCATCGGCATCATCACGGGCAACTTCACCACCCAGACCGCGCAGGACCTGGCGCTGCTGCTGCGCGCCGGCGCGCTGCCCGCGCCGCTGAAAGTGCTGGAAGAGCGGTCGGTCGGCCCGGAGTTGGGCGCCGATTCGATCCGCGCCGGCGTCTATTCCAGCATCGTCGGCCTCGTTCTGGTCGTGGCCTACATGATCGGCGCCTACGGCCTGTTCGGGATGTTCGCCAACGTGGCCCTGGTCATCAACCTGGTGATGATCCTCGCGGTCATGTCGGTGCTGCAGGCCACGCTGACGCTGCCGGGCATCGCCGGCATCCTGCTGACGCTGGGCATGTCGGTCGACGCCAACGTGCTGATCAACGAGCGCGTGCGCGAGGAAACCCTGGCGGGCCGCTCGCCGCTCGCCGCGCTCGACACCGGGTTCACGCGCGCCTGGGCGACGATCCTGGACGCGAACCTGACCACCATCATCAAGATGGTGCTGCTGTATGCCTTCGGCTCGGGTTCGGTCAAAGGTTTCGCGGTGACCATCACCATCGGCATCCTGACCTCGATGTTCACGGCCATTCTGGTCGTGCGCATGATGATGGTGGCTTACGTGCGCCGCCGCCGCCTGAAGCTGCTGCCGGTATAAAGGGGACGCGATGTACCGCCTGCGCTTCGTGCCGGACAAGACCGCGATCCAATTCATGCGGGGGCGGATCGCCGGGCTGGTGGCTTCGGCGGTGCTGAGCCTCGCGTCCGTGATCCTGTTCTTCCATCCCGGCCTCAATTACGGCCTCGATTTCAAGGGCGGCATCCTGATCGAGGCGCGCACATCGGGTCCGGCCGATTTCGCGGCGTTGCGCGCGACCCTCAACGGGCTGGGCTTCGGCGAGGCGGGCTTGCAGGAATTCGGCTCCGCCCAGGACGTGCTGATCCGCCTCGAGGAGCAGCCGGGCGGGGACGAAGCGCAGCAGCGCGCCGCCACGAAGGTCCGCGCCGTCCTGACCGAGAAGTTTCCGGGCACCGAGATCCGGCGCGTGGAGGCGGTGGGCGCCACGGTCAGCAACGAGCTGTTCCGCGACGGCATGACCGCGATGGGGCTGGCGCTGGTCGCCATGCTCGCCTACATCGCGTTCCGGTTCCAATGGCCGTTCGGCGTCGGCGCCGTCGCCACCCTGGTGCTCGACGTGACCAAGCTGATCGGGTTTTTCGTCATCGTCCACATGCAGTTCAACCTGACCAGCATCGCCGCGATCCTGACGGTCATGGGCTATTCGATCAACGACAAGGTGGTGGTGTACGACCGGGTGCGCGAGAATTTGCGCAAGTTCAAGGCGATGCCGCTGCGCCAGTTGATCGACCAGAGCATCAACGAAACATTGAACCGCACCATCAACACGTCCCTTACGGTGTTCCTCGCCACATTGCCGCTGGCGGTGTTCGCGCGCGGCAGCGTGCAGGATTTCGCGTTCGTGGTGCTGATCGGCATCGTGATCGGCACGTCGTCGTCGATTTTCATCGCGGCGCCGATCCTGCTGTTCCTGGGCGAGAACCGCCTGCGCCGCGGCGGGCCCGCGCCGGCCAAGCCCGAGCCCGGCAAGCCCGCGCCCGCCAAATCCGTTCCGGCGAAGTCCGGTTGAGCCGAGTCCGGGTTCCCGTGACCGAACCCGCTCCGCTTCTTCAGGTCATCGAGTCCTATCGCGGCAACGGATTCCGTATTTCCGGCCTGCGCTACGACGGCTCGGTGCTGGTGTTCCGCGAGCGGAGCCTGGCCTGGCCGGTGCGCGCGTTCGGCGACATCGATATCGACGCGCTGGCTGAGGCCATCGCCGGTGCTCCGGCGCCCGTGGAACTGTTGCTGCTGGGATGCGGCGCGCGGCTGTTGCCGCCGCCGGCGGTGCTGCGCCAAAGGCTCAAGGACGGCGGCGTGGCCGTGGAGCCGATGGACACGGGCGCGGCCTGCCGCACCTACAACGTGCTGGCCGCCGAGGAGCGGCGCGTGGCCGCCGCGCTGATCGCCGTCGCGTGACCCAGGGGACGCAATCGACCGGCTATCTCGCGGCCGAGGGCTATCTCGACCAGCTTATCGCCGATCTTACGGCCGGCGGTGGCGAGGTCGCGTCGGTGCATGGCAGGCTGGCGCTGATCGATGGGCCGCCGCGCTTAGCACCCTGGGCGCAGAACATCTGGTACGATGCGCAGCGCATCCCGATCGCCTCGATCGGCGACGCGGCCAAAAAGTTGCGCGCGATCCAGCGCAACTGGGCGCTTTATCCCTTCGGCCTGCATCGCCGCGCCAAGCTGATAGAGGGTGAGCTGCCGCCGGTCAGCGCCAAGAAGCTGGTGTTTCCGTCGCCCGCGCCGGCGGCGCTGCTGGGCTCGTGGACCCTGCTGGACCAGAACACGATGCTCGCGGCCCAGCGCTGCTCAAGCCCATTCCGCAACGGCGAGGCCGCGTTCGTCGAGGACAAGCTGGCGCCGCCCAATCGCGCCTATCTGAAACTGTGGGAGGCGCTGACGCTGGCCGGCCGGCATCCCGGCCCCGGCCAGCGATGCCTCGATCTCGGCGCCAGCCCCGGCGGCTGGACCTGGGTGCTGCAAAAGCTCGGCGCGCAGGTCGTGGCGGTGGACAAGGCGGAGCTCGATCCTCGCGTTGCCCGGCTGCCGAACGTCAAAATGCGGCGCGAAAGCGCCTTCGCGCTCGATCCGCGCAAGGAAGCGCCGGTCGATTGGCTGTTCTCGGACGTGGCGTGCTATCCGACGCGGCTCTTGCGCCTGGTGCGGGCGTGGCTCGACGCCGGCGGTTGCCGCAACTTCGTCTGTACCCTGAAGTTCCAGGGTGAAACCGATCACGCCACCGCGCGCGAGTTCGCGGCCATTCCCGGCGCGCGGCTGCAGCACCTGTTCCACAACAAGCACGAATTGACCTGGACCAGATTGGAGGGCTGACGCCCCGGCGGATCACGCCGCGTCGAGCTGCCGGTCGGGGCGGGGTAGGGTGATGATGACGGTGGTGCCCTTGCCGAGCGCGCTGGAAATCTTGAAGTCGCCGCCGTGCATGTTGACCAGCGATTTGGTGAGCGCCAGGCCCAGGCCCGTGCCCTCGTGGCTGCGCGTCATGCTGTGCTGCACCTGGAAGAACGGCGTGCCCAGAAGCTCCAGCATGTCGGGTGCGATGCCGACGCCTGTATCGCTCACCTTCAGCGTGAAGCGGTCCACCGACCAGTCCACGTCCAGCGTCACCGCGCCGCCGCGCGGCGTGAACTTCACCGCGTTGGACAGCAGGTTCACCAGTATCTGGCCGACCGCGCGGCGGTCGGCATGGACCTGCGGTACGGTGCCGGGCACGTTGATGCGCAGGCTTACCCCGGCGTCGATGGCGCGCTGCCGGATCACCAGGGAGGCGTCGTTGGCCGCGTCGGTGACGTCGAACCATTCCGGGTAAAGTTCGCGGCGGCCGGCCTCGATCTTCGCCATGTCCAGCACGTCGTTGATGTGCTGCAGCAGCATCGTGCCGCTGCGGTGGATGCCGTCGGAGAATTCGCGGTACTTGGCCTGGGTGTGCGGCCCCAGCATTTCGTGCGCCATCATCTCCGAGAAGCCCAGGATGGCGTTCAGCGGTGTGCGCAGCTCGTGGCTCATATTGGCCAGGAAGTTGGTCTTGGCGCGGTTGGCGTCCTCGGCCGCGTCTTTCGCCGACTGCAGGTCGGCGCGCGCGTCGATCAGCCGGCGCTCGACCGCCTTTTGCGCGGTGATGTCCATCGACACCGTCATCACGCGGTTGACGCGCCCCAGCGCGTCGAACAGCGGAACCTTGGTGGTCAGCCAGTCGCGCTCCACGCCGTCGACCGCGGCATAACGCTCTTCGAAATAGTCCAGCGGCTTGCCGGATTCGATCACCTGCTGGTCGCGGCCGCGCGTATAGCCGCCGTAGCTGCCGCCCAAGAAATTCGCCGCGGTCTTGCCCACGGCGGCGCGCGGCGTGGTGCCGTACAGTTTCGCCTGATAGGCGTTCATCATCGCGTAGCGCGAATTCAAGTCCTTGGCGTTGATCATCGCCGGCACGGCGTCGATCACCGCTTGCATCGCCTGGCGAGCCTGCATTTCCGCGGTGATGTCGTGGCCGGTGCCGCGATAGCCCTTGAACCGCCCGGCGGCGTCGAACACCGGCACGCCGTTCATCGACATGTAGCGGATCGATCCATCCGGCAGAATGCGCTGCAGGCGGAAATCCTTGAACGGTTTGCGCGCGCGCAAAATCGCCTCGTGCTCGTTCCATTCCTCTTCGGTCGGGCCCAGCCCACCCAGCTCGCGCCGCGTCTTGCCGATATGCTGCTGGGCGGCCATGCCGGAATGCCGACCCGCATGCGGCGAGATATAGGTGAAGCGGAGATTCTCGTTCTGCTCCCAAATCCAATCGGACGACACGGCGGCGAAATCGCGGAAGCGCTGCTCGTTTTCGCGCAGCGCATTGCTGGCGGCCTCGCTTTGTGCGGCGATGCGGTTGAGCATCAGCGCCATCAGCACCACCGCCAGCGTGATGGCGACGGCCACGCCGGTGGCCGTCCAAAGCTGGTCGTACCAATCGGCCAGCAGTTCGTCGATGCTGCGCCCCGACGAAACGAACAGGGGCAGTCTGGGAACCGCGCGGAAGCTGATGATCAATTCGCGCTGGTCCACGCGCGAGACGATGCGCTGGATGCCGTTGCGCACGGCGGGGCCGCCGTCGATCAGGGCGGTATGCGGCTGGAAGCGTTTGCCGGCGGCGGCGGCGAGCGGACCGGTGCCCGCGATCAGCAAGCCGGTCGTGTCCCACAGGCCGGTCGCGCCCTTTTTGCCGGTCGCCAGCGTGTTGTAGAACGCCTGGAAATAGCTCGGGCGGATCACCACCGCCGCGGCTTCAGGCAGGATTTTGCCGCCGTCTTCCATGCGGCGCGAGATCACGACGCGCGCCGGGCAGCCGTCGCGCAGGTCGATGACCCCGACATGCAGCACGCCGCTGGCGCTGTCGGGATGCTTGATGCGCGCCATGCCCGGCTCGACGCCGGCGCACAACAGGGCATCGGACTGTAGAGGGTCGAAGGCGATCGACGACGACACCGAATGCCGGATGTTTCCCTCGGCGTCCGTCACCAACAGTCCGATGGCTTGGGGCAAGGAAGCGATATAGCGGCGCAGCACGGCGGCGACGCGGTCGTCGCCCGCGGGCCCGGCCAGCAGCTCGGCGGTCAGCGCGTCGTCGACACCCTTGAGCGTCTGGTCCACCGCGCCCATCGCCTGGCTGGCATGCTCGACCAGCACCTGGGTCAGATTGTCCGATTCACGCGCCGCCGTGTCCAGCGCCTGGTCGTGCAGGCGCATCGTGGCGACCGCGATCATGATGTTGATGGCGACGACGCCGACGAGCGTGAAAACGGCGATCGCCCGGCGCATGTCGATGCGCTGGGTCGCAGGAGCGGAGTCCGTCGTCTGGGTGGCGACGGGTATTGCTGCTTGATCGACGGCCACCGTGCGGCACCTGAAAATATGGATACGTGGGCCTAACCTATGCGTGCCATCGTTAATTCGGAGTTAAGCGAAGCTACCCAGATAACGCATTGATCTATAAAGAAGAAACGGGGCCGTTTGGCCCCGTTTCACCCGTTTACTGGGGCAACGGTCCGATTAGCCGATGTCCTTGGCGATGACCATGGCAAGCAGCATCGGTACCGACAGTATGGTGTTGATGCGCGAGAACAGCTTGGCTTGAGCCGCAGCGGCGGCCTTGGCCGCGTCGTCGGCCGGCACTAGGCCCAGGGCCTTTTGCTGATTGGGCCAGATGACCATCCACACGTTGTAGGCCATGATCAGCCCCAGCCACATGCCTACGCCAATGGCCGTGTTCTTGGCCGCGAACTGATAGAAGCCGAGCGACAGCGCCGATGCGATATACCCGCTGAGATGCGCCACGATCAGGCCGGTTACCACCGTCGATAGCGCGGCCCAGCGGAACCAGAACAGAGCTTCCGGCGCGATGAATTTGCTGACCGCGGGACGCTGCTCCGCCGGGATCTTCGGCACGGTCGGAATCTGCACGAAGTTGAAATAGTACAGCAGGCCAATCCACATAACGCCGCTGATCACGTGCAGCCAGCGAAAGCCCGAAAGAGCCCACGTATTGTTGTGGCCGATGCCCGCATATAGAAACGCCGCGAGGATGGCCAACACAAAGCCTGCAATGACCGTGTTTTGCAGAGAATCAGTAAGTTTTGCCATTTCGTTCCATCCCCCTGGTTTGAATGCGAATCGTTGCCAGATTCAGTACAACGGAAAGCGCCGCGATTCAACGCGCTTGCATCCCGTGCGCGGCGAATCACCAATAGCGGCGGGGGATATTGCGGATTTTAGGATGTATTGTATGGGTAGCAGGAACGCATAACCGGTCGCGTACAAGGACCGGACACACAGCGACGGAGGGCGAAGATGATTAGGGGGAGAAACGGAGAATCCAGTATGCTACGCAGGCAATTCCTGAAAACGGCGTCCGCCGGCGCGGCGGTCGCGGCCAGTTCCTTGCCCAGGGTGAGCCTGGCCCAGGCCACGGGACCGCACGAGCTGCCAAAGCTGCCCTATACCGAAAACGCGCTGGCCCCGGTGATCTCGGCCAACACGATCGGCTTCCACTACGGCAAGCACCACGCGGGCTATATCGCCAATCTGAACAATCTGCTGCAAGCGGCGCCCGAGCTGGCCGCGTTGAAGATGGAAGAGCTGATCAAGACCACGGCGGCGAATCCGAACCGCACGCCCGTCTTCAACAACGCCGCGCAGGTGTGGAACCACACCTTCTACTGGAACAGCATGAAGGCGAACGGCGGCGGCGCGCCCACCGGCAAGATCAAGGACAAGATCGACGCCGATCTGGGCGGCTACGACAAGTTCAAGGCCGCGTTCCACGCCGCGGCCCTGGGTCAGTTCGGCAGCGGCTGGGCCTGGCTGATCGTCGATGGCGACAAGCTGGCGATCGCGCGCACCGGCAACGCCGACACGCCCCTGGTGCAGGGCAAGAAGTGCCTGTTGACCATCGATGTGTGGGAGCACGCCTATTACCTGGACTGGCAGAACCGCCGCGCCGACTACATCACGGCATGGCTCGACAAGCTGGTGAACTGGGAATTCGCCGAGAAGAATCTCGGCTGACCCGTTGCGTCGGGCGGGCGCCGCGGCCGTGACGGCGCCCGCCGGCGACGCTTCCTATTGCGGCGAGCAGGTCAGCCGCCACGACCCCGACCGGTTCTTGTGCGCGATGTTCGCGCCGGCGGATCGGCGCGACGATCTGCTGGCCCTGCTGGCCTTCAATCTCGAGATCGCGCGGGTGCGCGAGCAGGTGAGCGAGGCGCTGCTCGGCCGCATCCGCCTGCAATGGTGGCGCGAGGCGATCGGTGAGATCTATACCGGAGCGCCGCGCCGCCACGCGGCGATCCAGCCCTTGCATGAAGCGGTCAAGCGCCGCGGGCTCGACCGCGCCTTGTTCGAGCGCATGATCGACGCGCGCGAGGCCGATTTGAGCGGCGAAGCGCCGCGCGACCTGGCGGCGCTGGAGAGCTACGCCGAGGGAACGTCCGCCGCGCTGTCCCTGCTGGCGCTGGGCGTGCTGGGCGTCAGGCAGGGGAAAGCGCACGAGGCCGCGCGCCGCGTCGCCATCGCCTGGGCGCTGACCGGCCTGCTACGCTCGACCGCGTTCCATGCCCGCGCCAAGCGCTGCTATCTGCCGCAAGAGCCGATGGAAAAGCACGGCGCGCGCCTTGAAGATCTGTTCGAGTTGCGCGGCGGCGATGCGCTGTCGGCGGTTGCGCGCGACATCGCGGTAGCGGCGCGCGGTCATCTGTCGGCGGCGCGAGCCTTGCGTCGCGAGGTTCCTCGCGCGGCCCTGCCGGTGCTGCTGCCGGCGGTGCTGGCGGAGGGCTATCTCAAGACGCTGGCGCGGGCCGGACACGACCCGCTGACGCCCGGGCTGGCTGCCCGCGCGCCGATCGCGGCTTGGCGCGTCAGCCTGGCGGCGTTCTTGGGCAGGTATTGAGTTTGGCTATTCGGCCGCTGCGCGGTGCGCCGCGCCCAGCCAGTCGTCCAGGTCCTTCAGCGCGCGCGCCGACAAGGCGGGCTTGCGGTCGCCTTTCCTGAGGCGCGCCTCATCGGTTGGCGGCAGCGGCGGGAACAGCCCGAAATTGACGTTCATCGGCTGGAAGCTCTTACCGCCGCCTTCGGTCTTCGCCGCCAGATGCCCGCCGGTGATGTGGTTCAGCAACGCGCCCAGCGCCGTGGTCGGCGGCGGCGGCGCCATCGGCGCTTTTTCCAGGCGTTCGGCCGCGGCGAAGCGGCCCGCCAGCAATCCGATTGCGGCGCTCTCGACATAGCCCTCGACGCCCGTCACCTGGCCCGCGAAGCGCAGGCGCGGCAGCGCCGTCAGTCGCAGGCTCCGATCGAGCAGTCGCGGCGAGTCGAGGTAGGTGTTGCGGTGCAAGCCGCCGAGGCGCGCGAACTCGGCCTTCTCCAATCCCGGAATGGCGCGGAAGATGCGGACCTGCTCGCCGTGTTTCAGCTTGGTCTGGAAGCCGACCATGTTGTAGAGCGTGCCCAGCGCGTTGTCCTGGCGCAGTTGCACCACGGCGTAGGGGCGCATGCCCGTGCGCGGATCGGTCAGGCCCACCGGCTTCATCGGCCCGAAGCGCAGCGTGTCGGGTCCGCGTTCGGCCATCACCTCGACCGGCAGGCAACCCTCGAAATAGGGCGTGCCTTCCCATTGTTTGAATTCGGTCTTTTCGCCCGCCAGCACGGCGGCGATAAAAGCTTCATAGGCAGGCTTATCCAGGGGACAGTTGATGTAGTCCGCGCCGTCGCCGCCCGGGCCTTTCTTGTCGTAGCGCGATTGGAACCACGCCACCGACAGGTCGACGGAGTCTTTGTAAACAATGGGCGCGATGGCGTCGAAGAAGGCCAGCGACTCCGCGCCGGTCAAGCCGCGCACGGCTTCAGCGAGCGCGGGCGATGTAAGCGGACCGGTGGCGATAATCACGCTGTCCCAGTCCTCGGGCGGCAGATCAGCGATTTCCTCGCGCCGAAGCTCGATCAGCTTCTCGGCGGCGATGCGGCGCTGCACCGCCTCGGCGAAGCCGACGCGGTCTACCGCCAGCGCGCCGCCCGCGGGCACCTGGTTGGCGTCGGCCGCGGCAAGGATGATCGAGCCGCAGCGCCGCATTTCCTCGTGCAGCAGCCCCACGGCATTGCTGCGGCTGTCGTCGGAGCGGAACGAGTTGGAGCAGACCAGCTCGGCCAGCTTGTCGGTGACGTGCGCTTCGGTGCCGCGCACCGGGCGCATTTCGTGCAGCACGCAAAGCGCGCCGGCGCGCGCGATCTGCCAAGCCGCCTCGCTGCCCGCGAGACCGCCGCCGATCACATGAATGGAAGACGCCGTGTTTCCGGCCATGGGGCGACTCTAGGCCGCCCCATGGCGGAAGTTAAGCTTACATCGGCGGGTTGACGCCGCCCTTGCCGGCCAGCACGCGCCCGGTCGAAAGGCTGCCGTCGGCCGCGACCTGCGCGCCGCCGATGAACACCCCCACGCCCTTGGTCAGCAGCGCCTTGTCGCCCGGCGAGAAAGTCACCACCGGCACGCCGTCCGGCACCAGGATGGTCTGCTTGCCGTCCTTGTAGGTCAGCTCCAGCGACCGGCCGTTCGCGCCCGGCGTCACCGTGCCGACCGTGGCGTTGGTCATCATGCTGTCGGGCTGCAAGTCCCACGGATTGTGGCCCTCGCCCGAGCCGCGCGCCGCTTCCGGGAACACCAGCACCTCGATCGCGCGCAGCGCGCCGTCCGCGCCTTTCTTCGAGGCGATGCCGACATAGCTGTTGGGCTTGATGTCGGCGACGGGCACGGCGGTGATGCCCATCACGACGACGTTGTCGGCCAGCGTGATCTTCACGACCGGCCCTTCGCGGGTCTTGACCATCAACGCGTTACCGTCCAGCGCTTCGACCGTGCCGCGCACGCGCTTGGTCGCGGGCTGTTGCGCCTGGGCCGCGCCCAGGGTCGCGACGCCGGCCAAACACAAGGCCGTGATCGCCGCGACGATAAACCTCGTCTTGTTCATGTGAATACCCTCCCGATTCAGTCGGTGCGCGCCGGGAAGGCCGCGACCGCATCTGCATCAACACCGGCGGCGTACGCGCATTCCCGCGCCGATCACGCGGAAAAGTCGAGCCATGTCCCGCAACCCTGCCCTGCGGCGTTGCGATAGGCAAGCGCGGCGGCGGCCACGTCCTGCAGCGCGGTGCCGGTGGAATCGAAAATGAAGAGTTCATCGGCCGCGCGCCGGCCCGGCGACTTGCCGGCGACGATGTCGCCCAATTCCGCGTGCACGTCCTCGGCCGCCATCGCGCCGGCGGCGATCGCGTGATGCAGATCGCCGATCGCCGCGCATTGCTCCAGGCTGTCCACCACCACCTTGCCGGCCGCCATCAGCTGGGGCGCGATCTCGCTTTTCTCCGGATTGTCCGCGCCGACCGCCGCGATCAAGGCGCCCGGCGACACATCGCCCACATCGAGCAGCGGCGTTTGCGACGTGGTGCAGGTGACCACGATATCCGCGCGACGCGCGGCGGCGCGAAGATCGGTCACGGCTTCGACCGCGATGCCGAGCGTGCGCTGTCGCTCCGCCGCGAAAGATCGCGCGCGCGCCTCGTCCAAATCATAGGCCAGCACGCGGGGGATTTTGCGCACCACGGCGATGGCGGCGAGCTGGTCGGCGGCCTGCCGCCCGCAGCCCGCGATCGCCACAACGCTTGCCCCGGGCTTCGCCAAGTGCCGCACCGCCACCGCCGTGGCCGCCGCCGTGCGCAGCGCGGTGATCGCCATCGAGTCCATGACCGCCAGCGGATAGCCGCATTCCGCGTCGCACAGGATCACCGCGCCTTGGATCGTCGGCAGGCCGAACTTGCGCCCGTTGCCGGGGAAATTCGCGTTGGTCTTGGCTGCGAAATAGGGGCGCTCCAGCGTCAGACCGGCGGCCTTGATGTGGAACCCGCCGCCCGCGGCGCGCACCCCCAGAACGCCGGGAGCGAGGCTCAAGCCCTTGGCGTGCAGCGCGAAGCCGCGCTCCACCGCGTCGATGCAGTCGACGAGCGGCAGGGCCGCGCGCAGTTGCGACTGCGACAGCAGCAGGGTGCCGCGCGGCTTGACGAAAGGCGTTTGTGCGGATGATGGGGTCGCAACGGCCATGGCATGTCCTTTCCGGGTCGCTCCCCGAGCAAGGACAGAACTTGGACGCGCGTCTTGGGAAGTTGGGCGTCTTTAAGATCCCGGGCGTCTGTCGCTGCCCGAGCAACCCCAGATTACAGCGTCAGGTTCATCAGCACCAGACCGGAAACGATCATGACCGCGGCCAGCAGTCGCCAGCGCCCGAACGGCTCGCCCAGCAGGCGCGTGCCGATGACCGTGGCGAACAGGACCGAGGTTTCGCGCAGCGCCGCCACATGCGCCAGCGCTCCCACGCTGAGGGCATAGATGGCGATGCCGTAGCCCAGCGTGGCGATCACCCCGCCGATGGCCGATCGCCGTCCCTCGATCCGGGCATAGGTCAGCACCACGCCGGGCCGGCGTTTCCACATCGCGAACGCCAGCACCCACGGCCCCTCGACCACGTTGAGCCAGGCGATATAGGCGATCGGATTGCCCGAGGCGCGCCCGCCCAGGCCGTCGGCGAAGGTGTAGCCGGCGATGGTGAAGCCGGTGACGACGGCGAACAGCGTGCCGCGTCCGCCCCAGTTGCCGAAACCCTTGGCGAGCGCCAACGCCATGATGCCGAGCGACACCAGCAGCACGCCGCCATATTCATGCAAGCTCAGATGCTCGCCGATCAGCGCGCCCGACAGGATCGCCACCAGCGTGGGGCCAAGGCCGCGCGCGATCGGGTAGACGTGGCTGAGGTCGCCATGCGCGTAGGCGCTGAGCAGGAAGAAATAGTAGCAGACATGAACAGCGCCCGAGAGCATCAGCCACGGAATCGCCTTGGCCGACATCGGCCCCAGGAACGGCAGCAGCGGCGCGCAGATCACCGTGCCCGTCACCATCACCAGCCCGAAGCCGATCAGCCGGTCGCGCTCGGTCTTGACGATGGCGTTCCAGCTCGCGTGCATCAGCGCGGCGCACAGCACCGCCGCCATCAACACCAGGTCGAGCTTCATCGGCTGCGCGCCTCGCGGCGGGGACGGGGACCGCGAGGTTACAGTTTAGTGACGGCCGGCGCTATAAGCCGCGCGCGTGGCGCGGGGCAGAGTCCGATTCAGAACAGGGCGACTTCGCCTTCAATCGCGGATGTCGCCATCCACGGGGTCTGCAGCCCCTGGGTTTCCTGCCAGACCTTGAATTTGACGAAGCGGTAGAGTTCGCTGGCCTCGATCACGCCGTTTTTGTCCAGATCGGCGTTCTGGCGCTCGGCGCCCAGCGCCAGTTCGACGGCATGCGCGAACACGCCGCGCGCCTGTCCACCTGCCAGGTTTTTTTCCTGAGCCAATTGGCGTCCTTTTGCGGCCGCCAGGATCATGATCCCGGGCGCGCCGGCGGCGCGCATCGCCTTCACCGCGGCGTCGTTCGACGCCAGCGCAGTGTCGCCCGCGGTCCCGGAATGGCAGGTATCGAGCAGCACCAGGATGCGGGCGCGGCTTTTCGCGAAAATCTCGCCGATTTTCGTCCACGGCAGCGCCGTTTGCAGCAGCCGGCGCCCGCCGGTGGCGTCGGCGCTGCGGAACTCGGTGTCGTGCGCGACAAGATAAAAATTGCCGGCCTCGTCGCGCACGCCGTGGCCGGCGACGAAAAGCAGAACCGTATCGCCGGGCGCGGCCTGTTCCACGAGCGCGGCGGTCGCGCGCAGGATTCCCGCACCGGTCGCCTCGTTGTCCCTCAGCACCGAGGCGCTGACCGCGCGATACTGCTTTCCCCCGTATCTGCGAGCGGCCTCCGCCAGCGCGACCGCGTCGGGCACCGCCGCGGCCAGGTTGCCGAGCTGCGGCGCCGATGGGTATTGATTGATGCCGATCGCCAGCATGTGCAACGCGCCCGGCGGCTGCGCGCCTCCGGGCGCCACCGACACGAACGACGTTTTCGCCGCGCTCAAAAGTCCGCGTTGATCGGCCACGACGGCGGTAAGCCAATGCCCGCCGGTGGGCACGGCGAGTTTGTCCTCGACCCTGGCGTTGCGCCCCTGAAGCGGCCGTTCGGCGATTTTCAAGCCATCGAGATAGAACGCGACGAATTTGAGCGGCGCGTCGCCCTGCGCCGCCGCGCGCAGCACATGGCCGCCGGCCGCGTCGGCCGGCTGGACGCGGAAATCCAGGCCTGGCGGAATCGGGATCGCCGCGCCGGCCGCGGCGGCCGGCGCGCGGCCCAGCAGGGACTCGGCGATGGTTTTGGGGTCGTATAGCACTTGCCGGAACTGGGCGAGAGTATGGTGCTCGCGCCGCCCGGCGAACAGAAGCCGCGCATGACGCGCCCCGTCGCCCGTGGCGTCGAAGCGCCCGTCCTCGGTGAACAGGACCAGCTCGTCGTCGAGAAACTGCCCGCGCAGCACGATCCGGCCGCCGTTCAGATCATAGAAATACAGGGCGCCGTCGTGGTTCTCCTGCATTAGGATCGGCCGGTCGGCCAGCGGTGTCACTCTGGCTGCGTTCCACCAGTCGACACCCTGCGCCTGCATGATCTTTTCCGTCGCAAGGTCGACGACCGAAACAGTTTCGGTATCGCGCGAGTAAACCACCAGAAATTTCGAGCCGAACACCTTCACCGTCAGGTCGCTTGCGAGCGCCGACGAACTGGCCTCGGCAAGCCGAAGCGCTGTGGCGCGGCCCGGTCCGGCTATCCCCAGCCATATCTCGCCGTTTTGGATGCGACCGGTCGCGCCGCCGCCGAGGTCGGCGAATTCGACGACCGCAACCCGGCCGTCGGGCATGCGGAGAGACCAGGAAGTCGGCAGGAAAGGCGAGGCGCAGGCTTCGCTGTTCATACGGCACGCGTCGCCGTACTCGTCGTAAGGCGGCGCCACGCTCTTGGCCGCGGTCCCCAATCTTTGCAGTTCCGTCGCGCTTGGCGGTGCGGTCGGCGGCTCGCCCGAGGACAGCTGCATCAGTTTCACGCCGAACGCGAAGAAAAGCTGATCGTCCAGCGTTCGGCGCACCGTTTCGCCGCCCACCGGCAGGCCGCGCACCACGTGGCCCATGATCTCGCCCGGCTTCTCCGCCGACGCGACGGGCTGCGCCGACGGGCCAACGGCCGCCGGCGGGGTCAAGGGGGCACCGACATTCCATCCGCGCGACACGGCGAAATTGGACGGGATGAACTCGGGCTGCGCGCCTTGCTGCCAGGTCAGGCCCGACGGCCCCGGCTCGGTCGGACGGGCGTAATGACCGGCCAGCAGCAGTTCCGCGTTCATCTCGTCGCCGGCGCGAGTCGCAGGTTCGGAATGGTCGCGACTGAAGGAATAGGCGACGACGCCGTATTCCGGGACCATGCGGAACCAGGTGTCTTGGTTGTCGCAGGCCATGCAGGCGAACAGATTGAATGTCCGCAATGGAAACTGCCGGTCGACATCGACGCGGCTGTACGCGGACTCGTCCTGCGGCTCGTCGTCGCGCAGATGGCGGTTTACGAAGGTATCGACGATCTGAATGCCGGGCATCCCGGCCTGTCCCTCGGGGCGCTCGGTCAGCAGAACAGCGTCGCCGCGCGCCCAGCCGTGGACCATCCCATAAGCGAGGTGGAATACCTCGAGCGCCTGCACATCGGCCATATAGGTCTTCGGTCCGTCCTGCGCGACCGAGCCGGTGTTGAAGGTCACGAACCGCCCGGTCGGCGAGTACGCGGGCGCGGTGCCCGCCAGCCGCAACAGCGCCAGGTCGGTGGCGGTGTCCCTGATCTCGAAATCCTCGGCGTAGGCCACGACGCGCGTCTTGCCGTCCGGCGCCAAGGTTCGCGACCGCGGGCTGGAATCCGCCCGGGCCACGTCCGATACGATCAGCCTTGGCCGCGCGTCGGCGATGTCGAAGGCGATTTCCTGGCGCGAGCGCACCGTGGCGCTGCCGCCGCGGCGGTCGACGGTGATATGCGATACGGCGATGCGATGCGCGCCGGTTTGATAGAAGCGGATTTCGAGCTCGCGCGCGTCCATCGGCTCCATCAGATACAGCGGATAAACAGCGCGGAACCTGTCCGGCTCGAGCGATAGGCCCAGCAGCATCGGTTCGCCCGGCGGGTAAACGTAGAAATCGCCGCCGGCGAGCCTGACGGAGTGCGGCAGCGAGACGACCAGCAGGTCGATCAGATTGTCGTTCGTGGGCAGGGCGGCGTTGATCCGCCAGTTCAAGGTCGCCGGCTCGCCGACCACCCCTTGGCGTTGCGCGCCGCCTTCTATTTCCAGCGTGGCCGCGGCCGCTATCGGCGCTTGTGTCGCGAAGAAAACCGCCGCGACAAGGACAAGGATTGCCGATCCAAGAGTCGTTCCTATGGATCGCCGGTCCATGCGCCGCCCTATGCGCGTTTGCGCGCCTTCGTGGGCGACGCAGCCTTGAGGTACTGCGCCAGGAACTGCCCGGTGTAGCTCGACGCTACGCGCGCGACCTGTTCGGGCGTGCCCTCGGCCACCAGCTTGCCGCCGCCGTTGCCGCCCTCGGGCCCCAGGTCGATGATCCAATCCGCTGTTTTGATGACTTCCAGGTTGTGCTCGATCACCAGCACCGTGTTGCCCTGATCCACCAAGGTGTGCAGCACGTCCAAGAGCTTCTGCACATCGGCGAAATGCAGGCCGGTGGTGGGTTCGTCCAATATGTAGATCGTGCGGCCGGTGGCGCGGCGCGCCAATTCCTTCGCCAGTTTCACGCGCTGCGCCTCGCCGCCCGACAGCGTGGTGGCGGGCTGGCCGACATGGATATAGCCCAGGCCCACCTGCTGCAGCGTCACCAGCTTTTCGCGGATCGACGGCACCGCCTTGAAGAACTCGGCGCCGTCGTCGACCGTCATGTCCAGAACGTCGGCGACGGTCTTGTCCTTGAACAGCACCTCGAGGGTTTCTCGGTTGTAGCGCTTGCCCTTGCACACGTCGCACTGCACGTAGACGTCGGGCAGGAAGTGCATCTCGATCTTGATCACGCCGTCGCCCTGGCACGACTCGCAGCGCCCGCCTTTCACGTTGAACGAGAAGCGCCCCGGCCCATAGCCGCGCGCCTTCGATTCCGGCAGGCCTGCGAACCAGTCGCGGATCGGCGTGAAGGCGCCGGTATAGGTGGCGGGGTTGGAGCGCGGCGTGCGCCCGATCGGCGACTGGTCGATGTCGATGATCTTGTCCAGATGCTCGGCGCCCAGGATCTTATCGTGCGCGCCCGCGTGCTCGCGCGCGCCGTGCAGGCGCCTCGCCAGCGATTTGTACAGCGTTTCGATTACCAGCGACGACTTACCGCCGCCCGAGACTCCGGTGATGCAGGTGAACACGCCGAGCGGAAAATTCACCGTGATATTGGCGAGGTTGTTCTCGCGCGCGCCCACCACGGTCAGCCTAGGCATGCCGGTCACCAGGCGGCGGCGGGCGGGGATCGGAATCTGGCGGAAACCGGTCAGGTATTGCGCGGTGATGCTGTCGGGCGAACGCAACACCTCGTCGGGCGTGCCGGCCGCGACCACATTGCCGCCATGCGTGCCCGCGCCCAGACCCATGTCGACCAGATAATCGGCGCTGCGGATCGCCTCTTCGTCGTGCTCGACCACGATCACCGTGTTGCCGATGTCGCGCAGACGCTTGAGAGTTTCGAGCAAGCGCTGGTTGTCGCGCTGATGCAGGCCGATCGAGGGTTCGTCCAATACGTAAAGCACGCCCGTCAGGCCCGAGCCGATCTGCGAGGCGAGGCGAATGCGCTGGCTTTCGCCGCCCGACAGCGTGCCCGAGCCGCGCGCCAGGGTCAGGTATTCAAGCCCGACATTGACCAGGAAGCCCAGGCGCTCGTTGATCTCTTTCAGGATGCGCGCGGCGATCTCGCGGTCCTTGGGCTTGAGCTTCGCGTTCAGCTCGCGGAACCACGACGCGGCCTCCAGGATCGACTGGTCCGAGACCTCGCCGACATGCTTGCCGGCCACCTTCACGGCCAGCGCCGCGGGCTTCAGGCGAAAGCCGTTGCACTCCTCGCAGCGCGTGACGTTCTGGAAGCGCTCCAGCTCCTCGCGCACCCAGGCGCTGTCGGTTTCCTTCCAGCGCCGGTCCAGGTTCGGCACCACGCCCTCGAACGGCTTGATCGTCTTGTAGCGGCGCAGACCGTCGTCGTATTCCATCGTCACGTCGGTATCGCCGCTGCCGAACAGAATGCTTTTCTTCACCGCCGCCGGCAGGTCCTTCCACGGCGTGCGTGTCGACACGTCGTGGTGCTTGCACAGGCTGGCGAGGGTTTGCCTGTAGTACTGCGACGACGAATTCGCCCAGGGCGCGACCGCGCCGTCCTCCAGGGCCTTGCGCTCGTCCGGCACCACCAGCTCGGGATCGAAGAAGGATTTGACCCCCAGCCCGTCGCAGGCCGGGCAGGCGCCGAACGGGTTGTTGAACGAGAACAGGCGCGGCTCGATCTCGTCGATGGTGAAGCCCGACACCGGGCAGGCGAAACGCGCGGAAAAGGTGGTGCGCTCCTGCGTGTCGGCGTTCTCGGCGAACACCAGTCCATCGGACAAGCCCAGGGCGGTTTCCAGCGAGTCGGCGAGGCGGTTGCCGAGATCCTTGCGGACCACGATGCGGTCCACCACCACCTCGATGTCGTGCTTGAACTTCTTGTTCAGCGCCGGCACCTGGCCGATCTCGTAAAGCTTTCCGTCCACTTTCACGCGCTGGAAGCCGCGTTTCTTCAGGTCGTCGAATTCCTTGCGGTACTCGCCCTTGCGGCCGCGCGCGATCGGCGCCAGCAGATAAAGGCGCGTGCCCTCCTTCATCTCCAGGATGCGGTCGACCATCTGCGATACGGTCTGGCTTTCGATCGGCAGCCCGGTCGCGGGCGAGTAGGGGACTCCTACTCGTGCAAAGAGCAGGCGCATGTAGTCGTAGATCTCGGTAACCGTGCCGACGGTCGAGCGCGGGTTGCGCGAGGTGGTCTTCTGCTCGATCGAGATCGCGGGCGACAGGCCCTCGATCGTGTCCACGTCGGGCTTGGTCATCAGCTCCAGGAATTGCCGGGCATAGGCCGACAGGCTTTCGACATAGCGCCGCTGGCCCTCGGCATAGATCGTGTCGAAGGCGAGCGAAGACTTGCCCGAGCCCGACAGGCCGGTGATCACCACCAGCTTGTCGCGCGGCAGGTCCACGTTGACGTTCTTCAGGTTGTGCTCGCGCGCGCCGCGAACGCTGATCGTCTTGTGCATCTAACCCGGCCGAAGTTGAACCGCCCACTATATTGGGGCGGGCATGTGGAAAGCCAGCCCCGGCCGGCCCGGCCGGGCTGCGCCGGTTTATCCACAGCGCCTGTAGTGTAGACTGGGCTTATCGGCGTCTTAAAGGGCGGAAAGCGAAAATCATGGCGGGCAGCATCAACAAGGTGATCCTGGTCGGCAATCTGGGCCGCGACCCGGAGATCAGGTCCATGCAGAACGGCGGGCGGGTGTGCAACCTGTCGGTCGCCACCTCGGAATCGTGGAACGACAAGCAATCGGGCGAACGCAAGGAAAAGACCGAGTGGCACCGCGTGGTGATCTTCGACGAGCGCCTGGTCGAGGTGTGCGAGAAATACCTGCGCAAGGGCCGCAAGGTGTTCGTCGAGGGCCAGTTGCAGACCCGCAAATGGCAGGACCAGTCGGGCCAGGACAAGTATTCGACCGAGGTAGTGCTGCAACGCTTCCGCGGCGAGCTGCAGATCCTCGACAGCAACCGCGAGGGCGGTGGCGGCGGCGGCGGCGGTATGGGCGAGGAACCCGGCGGCGGCCCTCCTTCCGGCGGTGGCGGCGCTTCGCCGCGCGCGCGCAAGGGCGGCGAGCTGGACGACGATATTCCGTTCTGAGCGTCTGGACGAAACGTAGGGCAGCATGGCCGATCAAATCGCCGACAACGAGGCGATCCGTCGCTTCATCGCCGGATTCTACGCCGCGTTCAGCTTCCGCGAGGGCGGGCAGCCGAACTGGGACGCGCTGCGCGGCCTGTTCTGGCCCGGCGGCTCGGTGATCGAGTTCAAGAACAACGAGCCGGCCACCTCCACCCCGGCCGAGTTCCTGGCCCGGCTGCGCAGCCGCATCGCCCATGGCGAGGTGCTGGGCATCCAGGAGCGCGAGACCGATTCGGCGATCCGGGTCGATGGCGATCTGGCCCAGGTGTTCAGCCATTGCGAAACCCGCGCGATGGCCGGGGTGGGCGGCGCTGCGACCACGCGCGGCGTCAACGCCTTCCTGTTGATCCGCCATGCCGGGCGCTGGCTGTGCCTCAGCGTGTGCCGGGCCGAGACCGCCGCCGCGCCGCCGCCGCCCGTGCACCGGGTGATGCCGGCCCCGGCGCCCAGGCCGCCGTTCCGGCCCGGAGGCGGAGGCCGCCGCTAGGCGCGCCGGTTTGCGCTATACTCGCCGCCGTTCCCATCCGGAAAGGCGGTAAGCAATGCCCGAGCCGGTCAGCCTGTCCACGCTCCAATTCCTCGCCTGGGTGGCCAGCCGAAAGCGCAGCTTTGCCGATCTGCGCGAGGCTTGGCGCAGCACCTGTCCCCGGCTTTCGACCTGGGAAGACGCGCTGGGCGATCACCTGGTCCAATGCGAGCAGGCAAAGGGCAAGAGCGCCGACGATTGCGCCGTCACCCTGACGGCGAAGGGTCGCTCGCTGCTGGAAGCCCATGCCCGCGCCGAGAACGGCCGCCGGCGCGAAGCCGCGGATTGACGGAATTTCCCCAGGCTTTCCCTTGCCTTGCCCCCCGCCTGGGGGTGGTATAGAAGGGCGGGCCGCGAAGCGGGACGGGCGCAAGCCCCAGGGGCGCGGGCGTGGCGGAATGGCAGACGCGCCAGATTTAGGTTCTGGTGACCAAAAGTCGTGGGGGTTCAAGTCCCTCCGCCCGCACCACGCGGACGGGAGATCCACCGCAACGCCACTCGGCGGCGCCGTCGAACGAAGGCTGGTCAGTAGGTCGGGAAGCACGCGATGCAAATCACGGAACTGAGCGCCGACGGGCTAAGGCGTGAATACAAAATAGTTATATCTGCCAAAGATATAGACAGCAAAGTTTCCACGCGACTTGAAGAGCTTGGCGCGAGCGTCTCGCTGCCCGGTTTCCGCCGCGGCCGGATTCCGCCGACGGTGTTGAAGCAGCGCTTCGGCCGTTCGGTCATGGGCGAGGTGCTGGAGCGCGCGCTGAGCGACAGTTCCGCCCAGGCCATGGCCGAGCGGGGCCTGAGACCCGCCATGCAGCCGAAAATCGAGGTCACCGCCTTCGACGAGGGCAAGGACCTTGAATACAAGCTGGCGGTCGAGCTGATGCCCGAGGTCAAGCCGGTCGATTTCAAGTCGATCAAGCTGGAGCGGCTGGTGCCGGAGGTTGGCGAGGCCGAGATCGACAAGAGCATCCAGGGCCTGGCCGAGGAGATGCGCAAAACCGAGAAGATCGACCCGCGCCCGGCCCAGAAGGGCGACGTGCTGGTGATCGATTTCGTCGGCCGCGTCGACGGCAAGGAATTCCCGGGCGGGGCCGCCCAGGGCCATCACCTGGAGCTGGGCACCAACGCCTTCATCGCCGGGTTCGAGGACCAGTTGATCGGCAAGCAACCGGGCGACAAGGCCACGATCCAGGTCGTCTTCCCAGCGGAGTACGTGAACAAGGATCTGGCCGGCAAGCCGGCCGAGTTCGACGTCACGATCAACGAGCTGCGTCAGCGCGTGAAAGTGACCCCCGACGAGGAATTCGCCAAGTCGCTGGGCATGGAATCGCTGGTCAAGCTGCGCGAGGCGATGAAGGGAAAGCTCGAGCGCGACTATGCCGGCCTTGCCCGCATGAAGCTGAAGCGCGCGGTGCTCGACCAGCTTGCCGACGCGCACAGCTTCGCCGTGCCCCCGGGCATGGTGGAGGCCGAGTTCGAGGCGATCTGGAAGCAGGTCGAGGACGCCAAGCAGAAGGACCAGCTCGATCCCGAGGAGAAATCCAAAAGCGACGACGAGCTGAAAACGGACTACCGCCAGATCGCCGACCGGCGCGTGCGCCTGGCGCTGCTGCTGTCGGAGATCGGCCGGCAGAACAATATCGAGGTCGGCCAGGACGAGCTGAACCGGGCGATGGCCGAGGAAGCGCGGCGCTATCCCGGCCAGGAGCGCAAGGTGATCGACCTTTTCAAGAGCGATCCCCAGGCCCAGGCGCGACTGCGCGCGCCGCTGTACGAGGACAAGGTGATCGACTTCGTGATCGAGATGGCCGAGGTCACCGAAAAGCGCCTGCCGCCGGAAGAACTGGTAAAGGCGGCCGCGGCGTCCTAAATAGGGACTGCCCGGCTCCGGGGCGGGGCCTCATCCTTCGACAGGCTCAGGATGAGGCCTCATGGTGAGCCTGTCGAACCACGAGGCCCGATATGACGCGCGACCGCGATCCGCTGGAAATCTACAACAACACCCTGGTCCCCATGGTCATCGAGCAGACCAACCGGGGCGAACGGGCCTACGACATCTATTCGCGCCTGCTGAAGGAGCGAATCATCTTCCTGATCGGCGGGGTGAACGACGCGGTGGCGAGCCTAGTTGCCGCGCAGTTGCTGTTTTTGGAGGCGGACAACCCCAACAAGGACATCTCCTTCTACATCAACTCGCCGGGCGGGGTGGTCACCGCGGGCCTGGCGATCTACGACACCATGCGCTACGTCCGCCCGGCGGT
>JAHFPH010000047.1:1359-24400 GCA_023266845.1 Rhodospirillaceae bacterium | reverse complement strand
TTCTATTTGCCAGTCTTTGTATTTGAAGAGCTTTAACTTAGGCAGCAGGTCCGCCGCTGGCTTCCGGAGAAGAATCAAGGCGGCTACGACGGTCACTGGCCACGTGACAGAGTTTATGAGTGAAGCGAAAAATTGGAGCCAGTCCATTTTTTTACAGTATCCTGCTTCTCTCGGGTAATCTACTGGTTGCAAATCGGCTTGTCTTCGGTCTTCAAGTGGAGGCGCTTGGTGGTGCCTGGGCCTGGAGAGTCCTATGCTCCCAATTTCTGCGCCAGATCGATGAAATCCTTCGCTTCGACATCGTAACCGCCCTCGGCCTTGACCTTGGGCTCGCGACCGGACGCGTATTCGCCGGGGCGCGTGATATAAGCGGTCTTCAGGTCCTGTTTGCGCGCGGCGTCCAGGTCGTCGCCATGCGCGGCGCACATCATCACCTCGTGGCGCTGCAAGCCCAGCATCTCGCAGGCGCCGATATAGACCTTGGGATCGCGCTTATAGGCGCGGAACAGCTCGGCCGAGAGCACGCAATCCCATGGCAGGCCCGCGCGCTTGGCCATGTTGGTCAAAAGCGCCACGTTGCCGTTGGACAGCGTGGCGATGAGGTATTTCTTCTTCAGCCGCATCAGCCCCGGAACCGAGTCGGGCCACGGATCCAACCGGTGCCAGACCTTGTTGACGTAGTCCTTGTCGGCTTCGCTTAGGCCCGCGATGCCGAATTGCCGCAGAAGTTTTTCCAGCGCGCCGCGATGCAAATCGTCGAGCTTCGCCCACGGCGTTTCGCCCGCGATCACCTTGTTCAGCATCGGGCGATAGGCCGCGCGCCATTCGTTGGTGAACTCGACCCAATCGGAGGTGATCCCCTTCTTGCGCCCGAACGCGCCAAGGTCGGCGGCGATGCTGCCGCGCCAGTCGACCACCGTGCCGAACACGTCGAAGGTCAGGGCTTTGACCTGCGCTGGATCGAATGTCATTTCGTCACCGTCATCCTGAGGAGCCTACCACGTCGTCCTTCGAGACGGCCATTTCATGGCCTCCTCAGGATGACGTGGTAGGCGTCTCGAAGGGCCTTAGCGTTGTTTCGCGCGCCAATCCGGCGCTTCGTAGTGCGGGGCGTTGCTCGGCGGCAAGGGCGACTTGCCCAGGATCATATCGGCGGCCTTTTCCGCCAGCATGATCGTGGGCGCGTTCAGGTTGCCGCTGACGATGCTCGGCATGATCGAGGCGTCGACCACGCACAAGCCGTCAAGGCCCCGCACGCGCGCTTGCTCGTCCACCACCGCCATGGCGTCCGCGCCCATTTTGCAAGTGCCGCAGGGATGGTACGCGCTGTCGCCCTTCGCGCGCACGAAAGCGTCGATCTCGTTGTCGGTTTGCACGTCGGCCCCGGGCGCGATCTCAGGACCGCGATAGGGATCGAAGGCGCGCTGGCTGAAAATCTCGCGCGTCAATTTCACCGCGTTGCGCATCTCCAGCCGGTCGCGCTCGGTCTTGAGATAGTTCGGCTGGATCGCGGGATGCTGCGCTGGATCGGCGGAGCCGAGCTTGATGTGCCCCGCGCTGGTCTCGCGCATCGAACCGACATGCGCCTGGAAGGCATGCCGGTCGCTTGCTACTCGCCCGTGGTCGCGCACGACCGTGGGCAGGAAATGCAGTTGCAGATCGGGGTGGCGCACGCCCGCCTCGCTGCGGATGAAGGCGCCGGCCTCGAGATGCGCCGACGCCCCCAAGCCGGTCTTGAACAGGAACCATTCGATGCCGACGCGCGCGCGATACAGAGGATTGTTCACGCTGTGCAGCGTGATGCGCCGCTTCGATTCGTATTGCACATAGACTTCCAGATGATCCTGCAGGTTCTTTCCCACGCCCGGCAGATGATGCACGGGCCTCACGCCCGCGGCGCGCAGCTCATCGGCGTCGCCGATGCCCGAGAGCATCAGGAGCTGCGGCGAGTTGATCGCGCCCCCCGCCAGGATCACCTCGCATTCCGCCCGCGCGACCAGCGTGTCGGAGCCCTGGCGGTATTCGACGCCGACGGCGCGGCCGTTCTCGATCGCGACGCGGGTGGTCAGCGCCCGCGTCTTGACCGTCAGGTTCGGCCGCGCGCGCGCGGGATGCAGATAGGCCGCGGCCGCGCTCCAGCGCCGGCCCTGATGGATCGTCATGTCCATCGGGCCAAAACCTTCCTGCTGGTATCCATTCATATCCGGCGTCGCCGGATAGCCCGCCTGCTTGCCCGCTTCGATGAAGGCGTGGAACAGCGGGTTCCGCATCGCGCCGGTCGTCACGCGCAAGGGGCCGTCGCCGCCGCGATAGGCGTCGGCGCCCTTGGCATGGGCCTGCGCCCGGCGGAAATAGGGCAGCACCTCGGCGTAAGACCAGCCCTTGGCGCCTTCGCCCGTCCAGCGCTCGTAGTCCAGCGCGTGGCCGCGCATATAGACCATGGCGTTGAGCGACGACGATCCGCCCAGCACGCGGCCGCGCGGCCAGTACATCCGCCGCATGTCCATCTGTTCCTGCGGCTCGGTGTGATAGAACCAGTTGTACTTGTCGTCGCTGAGATTGCTGACCAGCGCAGCCGGCATGTGGATTTTCCAGCTACGATCCTCGGGCCCCGCCTCCAGCAGCAAGACGCGCAAATCCTTTTCCGCCGACAAACGGTTGGCGAGCACGCAACCAGCCGAGCCGGCGCCGACGACGATATAGTCGAAGCTTTCGCTTGTTGCTTTTGCCATGGCCTGTCCGACAGCGATCCTCATCCTTCGACAGGCTCAGGATGAGGACCGATTAAAGTCTCCTCGTCCTGAGCTTGTCGAAGGACCAGGCGACCGGAAAAGCGGTATTTCTAGTACGGCGCCTGGACGTCGCCCAGCTCCACATAGACGCTCTTGAGCTGGGTGTAATGTTCGATGGTTATCAGGCTGTTCTCCCGCCCGATTCCCGACTGCTTATAGCCTCCGAACGGCATCTCGATCGGCGTGATGTTGTAGTTGTTGATCCAGCACGTGCCGGCCTGCAACCGCGCGATCACGCGATGGCCGCGTTTGAGGTCGCGCGTGAAAACGCCGGCGGCCAGGCCCATGTCGGTGGCGTTGGCGCGCTCCACCGCTTCGTCCTCCTGGTCGAAAACCAGCACCGACATGACGGGCCCGAAAATCTCCTCGCGCACGATGCTCATGTCGTCGCGGCAATCAGCGAACACCGTGGGCTCCACGAAATAGCCGCGCTTGAGTTTCGCATCGGCGGGCGCGCCGCCGCCGCACAGCAATTTCGCGCCCTCGCGCTTGCCGGCCGCGATGTAGCCCAGCACCTTGTCGCGATGCTCGGCCGAGATCAGCGCGCCTACATGCGTGGCCGGATCCATCGGGTCGCCGATCCTCATGGCCTTCACGCGCGGAATCAGCTTTCCCAGAAAGGCGTCGAGCACCGGGCGCTCCACGAACACGCGCGTGCCGTTCGAGCAGACCTCGCCCTGGGTATAGAAATTCGCCATCAGCGCGGCCGACACGGCGTTGTCGAGCTCGGCGTCGGCGAACACGATCAGCGGCGACTTGCCGCCCAGCTCCATCGTGACCTTCTTCAAACCCGCCGCCGCGTCGGCCATCACCCGCTTGCCGGTGCCGACCTCGCCGGTCAGCGACACCTTGGCGACATCCTTGTGCCTGACCAGCGCCTGGCCGGTCTCGGCCGGGCCCTGCACCACGTTGAACACGCCGTCCGGCAGGCCGGCCTCGGTATAGATCTCCGCGAGCTTGATGGCGCTGAGCGGCGTCAGCTCGGCCGGCTTGAACACCATCGCGTTGCCGCAGGCCAGCGCGGGCGCCGATTTCCAGCACGCGATCTGGATCGGGTAGTTCCACGCCCCGATGCCCGCGCACACACCCAGCGGCTCGCGCCTTGTATAGACGAACGCATTGTTCAGATCGAAATGCTGCCCGTGCAGCGTGGGGGCGACGCCGGCGTAGTATTCGATCGCGTCCGCGCCCGAAAGGATGTCCACCGCCTTGGCCTCGGCGATCGGCTTGCCGGTATCCATGACCTCGAGCTCGGCGAGTTCGCGGTTGCGCTGGCGCAGCAGCTTGACCGCGTTCATCAGCACCCGGCCGCGCTCAGCGCCGGTCATGGCCGACCATTTAGCGAAGCCTTTTTTCGCCGACTGCACCGCGCGGTCGACATCGGCCGCGTCGGCAAGCTGAACCTCGCAGATCGTCTCGCCCGTGGCCGGATTCACCGTGGGAAACGTGCGGCCCGAGCGCGCATCCGCGGGTCGCCCGCCGATGAACAGCTTCTGCACCTCGATATTTCGCGTGGCTTGCATGGCGGAGTCTCCAGGAACCTTGGGCGCGCATCATAGCCAAAACGGCGCCGGCAATGGACTCCGGCGGGCTCCTGACGCACACTCCCGCGCCTTCGCCGCGCCAAGCCACAACGGAGATCGACCGATGCCAGGATTCGTCGCCGGTTTCTACGCCGCCCTGCTGGCCCTGCTGCTGATGGCCCTGTCGCTCAACGTGATCCGGCTGCGCTGGCGCCACCAGGTCGGCATCATGGACGCCGGCCACAAGGACTTGGCGCTGGCGATCCGCACCCAGGGCAATTTCATCGAATACGTGCCCTTGGCGCTGATCCTGATGTTCTTCGACGAAGCCGTGAAATACCCGTCCTGGGAGATCCATGTCCTGGGCGCCGCTCTTCTGCTGGGGCGCATCGCCCATGCCTGGGGCCTGTTGCAAAGCGAAGGCCGAACGGTCGGCCGGGCATTGGGCGTGGCGCTGACCTTTTCGGTGATCTTCGCTGCCGCCTTCATGGCCCTGCCCAGGGCGATGCACGGAATGTCGCTGTAGGAGAACGAATTTCGATGAGCCGTTGGCGCGGCGTTCTGTTCGACAAAGACGGCACGCTGATCGATTTCAACGCCACTTGGGTTCCGGCCACGGTGGAGACGGCCAGGGCCGTGGCGGCCCTGGCGCATGCCGATCCGAAAGCCCTGGCCGAGCGCGAAGCGCTGACCGTGAAGCTCGTGGGCATGATCGGCTACGACATGGCCACGCGCAGCCTTAACCCGGAATCGCTGCTGGCCCGCGGCTCGCTGGGCGAGATCGCGGCGCTATGGGCGCGCGCGGCGGGAATCGACGCCAAGCGCGGCGCGATCGAGCGTATCGGCCTTGAGTTCCGCAACCGCGCCGTGGGCATGGCGAGCCCGCTTTACGCGCTCGATACGGTGCTGGGCGGCTTGCGGGCGCGGGGCCTGCGCCTGGGCGTTGCCACCATGGACTCCACGCAATCCGCCAGGATGACTTTCGCCTCCCTGAAAGTGGACCATCTGTTGGATTTCGTGACCGGGTTCGACGGCGGCCACGGCGAAAAACCCGGCCCCGGCATGGTGCAGGGGTTCTGCGCGGCGATGGGAATAGCACCCTCGCAGGTCGTGGTGGTGGGCGACAGCCTGCACGACATGGTCATGGCCAAGGCGGCGGGGGCGGGGCTAGCCGTGGCGGTCTTGAGCGGCGTTGCCGGGCATGAACACCTGGCGGAATCGGCCGATCACGTCATTGCGGGCATCCACGATCTGGGCAAATTGCTCGACCGGCTGGCGGTTCCAGCCTAGTCCCGGAAACGGCGTTTTTCCGAGCATTTTCCGCTACGTAAACCCATCGTTAACGAATTCCCCGCATCATGGCGCCGCCCGACTGGAACATATGGGCGAGGTGAACGTGCTGGCCGCTCTCAAGCGTGAAAAACTCCGCGAAACGGGTCTCTCCCCGGCCGTGCTCGAGGCGATGCCTCAGCCGGTCGTGGTGCTGGACCGCGACGGCGTGATCTTCGCGTTCAACCGGTCGTTCCTCAATTCCGCGGGCCTGGACCAGGTCGATTGCGCTCCCGGCGCCACGCTGGCCGAGCTTGCCCGCCTGCATGGCGAGTCCGGCGTGCTGCGCCAGATGGCCGCCGCGGTGGGCGAGGCCAAACCCGCCGCCGGACCCGACAAAGGCGACGCGTCCGTGGTGCGCCGCACCGATATCGCCGACGGCACGCGCGTTTTGACCGTCGAGACCGCGCAGTCCTCCGGCCCCGACCACGCCAGCCGCAGCAAGGCCGCGTTCCTGGCCAGCATGAGCCATGAACTGCGCACGCCGCTGAACTCCGTGATCGGCTTCGCCGACATCATCAAGGAACAGATGTTCGGGCCGATCGGCTCGGACAAATACATCGAATATGCCGAGGAAATCCGCAATAGCGGCCACGGCCTGCTGTCGATCATCAACAACATCATCGACCTGTCGCGCATCGAGTCGGGCCAGTTCAAGCTGCGCGAGGAAGATACCGACATGGGCGAGCTGGTGCAGGGCGTGGTCAAGCGCCTGTCCGAGCAGACCGCCGCCGCGCAGGTAAAGGTGACGGTGGAATCGCTCGCCGGCTTGCCGCCGGTCAGCGTCGATCCGCGCGCGCTGCAGCAGGTCCTGGGCAATATCCTGGCCAATGCGGTGAAATTCACCCCTCCCGGCGGCAGGATTTGCGTCGGCCTGGCGCGACAGGGCGACAACATCGAGACCACAGTCGCCGACACGGGTTGCGGCATGCCGCCCGAGCACCTGGCTAGGCTGGGAGAGGCGTTCCTGCAGGCCGACGACGTGCTGGCACGCAGCCATCAAGGGGCCGGCCTGGGCCTGGCCTTGGCCAAGGCTTTGGTGCTGATGTCCGGCGGGCGCATGGAAGTGACCAGCGAATCGGGCAAGGGCACGCGGGTTGCCATCGCGCTGCCCGTGCCTAGAGCCGCCACCCCCGCCGCCTGATATAGCCGCGTTAGTGGCCGGCGGGCCACAGTCCTAGCAATTCCAGTTCCGTTGCTTGACCGCCGCCCCGGTTTTGCCCCGGCGCGCCTATATTCCATACGGGGTAGTGGGGTTGGCTTGCCATGAAGTCAACGGGTAAACACGCGTCGCTTGGCGTTGCGTTGATGACGCAGATCGTCACCATCCTCGCCGGCGCTGCCGTCCTGATTTGGGCCGCGCGCGAAGTGGTGGTGCGGGCGTTGCGCTTCCTGGTCGGCGCCGGCGGCTGACGCGCCGGGGATCTTCCGGCCGGCGCAGCGCGCATGGTGCACCCGGTTTTCGTTTGGCGTTTTCCTGCTAGTCTCTGGGCGTACCAACGGCGAATGGAGCAACGCCTTGCGCCTGGTCGCGGCCCAGTTCAAGCACGAGACCAACACCTTCTCGCCGGTGCCCACGCCGCTGGAGCGGTTCGAGCCCAAATTCGGCAATGCCGCGCGCACGGCTTTCCGCGGCACGAACACGCCCTTGGGCGGCTACATCGCGCTGGCCGAGCATGCCGGCGCGGACCTGGACGTGCCGGTGGCGGCCGAGGCCTGGCCCAGCGGCCCGGTCGAGGAGGCGGCGTTCGAAACCGTGGCCGATGCGATCCTCGAGGCGGTCAAGCAGGGCTGCGACGCGGTGCTGCTGGACCTGCACGGCGCCATGGTCACGCGCCAGCACGACGACGGCGAAGGCGAGCTTTTGCGCCGCATCCGCGCGCTTTTGCCAGGGGTGCCGATCGCCGTGGCGCTGGATTTCCACGCCAACCTGACCGCCCAAATGGTCGAGAACTGCACGGCCATCGTCGGCTACCGCACCTATCCGCATATCGACATGCGCGAGGCGGGTGAGCGCGCCGGGCGCATCGTCATGGAGGCGGTGGCCGGGCGCTGCAAACCCCTCATGCGCTGGGGCAACCGGCCGATGATCCCGCATGTCATGCGCCAGGCGACCGAAGACGAGCCGATGAAAAGCCTGATCGAGACGGCGCGCCGAGAAGAGGGCGGCAAGGTGCTGGCCGCCACGGTATTCGCGGGCTTTCCGCACGCCGACATCAAGGACGCGGGCCTCAGTTGCGTGGTCGTGACCGACGGCGACGACGAGAAGGCGGGCGAGGTGACGCAGCGTTTGCTGGACCAGGCCTGGAAGAACCGCGAAGACTTCGTCTACAAATCCGAGCCGCTGGACGAGGCGCTGAAGCGCGCCAAGGCGCTGGGCGACGAGCCCGGCAAGGGGCCGGTGATCTTGCTCGACCACGCCGACAATTGCGGCTCGGGCGGCACGCAGGACAGCATGGCGGTGATCGAGGCGGTGATCCGCCACGGGCTGAACGACGTCGCCGTTTTCGCCGTGACCGATCCCGAGTCGGTCCAGAATCTGATCGAGGCGGGCGTGGGGCGGCGCGCGGGCGTGGCGCTGGGCGGCAAGCGCGACATGCCCGCGATCGGCGTCAAGGGCAAGCCGCTGAAGGTCGAGGGCATCGTGCGCGCGATCACCGACGGCGAGTTCACGATCCGCGGGCCGATGTACACAGGCGTGCGCGTCGGCATGGGCCGCGCCGTCGTTCTCGATACCGGCCCGGTCGAAATCGTGATCGCCGAGAAGAACCACGAGCCCTGGGACCTGGGCTGCCTGCGCAGCGTCGGCATCGAACCGATGGAAAAGCGCTTCGTGTTGCTGAAGTCGCGCGTGCATTGGCGCGCGGGCTTCAAGCCGATCGCCAAAGCGGTGGTGGACTGCGCCGGCGTCGGCGTCACCACCTCGGATTACTCGATTCTAAAGTTCGAAAAATTGCGCCGGCCGATCTTTCCGCTCGATCCCGAAGCGGCGGCCTGAGCCCAAACGGGGGACCTCCATGCTTGTCGGCGTGCCAAAGGAAATCAAGAAAATGGAAAACCGCGTCGGCCTGGTGCCGGCGAGCGGGCGCGAGCTGGTGCATCACGGCCACAAGGTGCTGGTCGAGCGCAACGCCGGCGCCGGCATCGGCATTACCGACAAAGCCTATGAGAAGGCGGGCGCAAGGATCGCCAAAGGCGCGGCCGAGGTGTTCCGCAAGGCCGACATGATCGTGAAGGTCAAGGAGCCGCAGGCGCCGGAAATCCAGATGCTGCGCAAGGGCCAGGTGCTGTTCACCTATCTGCATCTCGCCGCCGACAAGGAACAAACCCTGGGTTTGATGAAGTCCAAGAGCGTCGCCATCGCCTATGAAACCGTGACCGACGCGCGCGGGGGGCTGCCCTTGCTGGCGCCGATGAGCGAGGTGGCCGGCCGCATGGCGGTGCAGGCGGGCGCGCATTGCCTGGAGAAGGCGCAGGGCGGCTCGGGCGTGCTTTTGGGCGGCGTGCCGGGCGTGCCGGCGGCGAAGGTCATCATCATCGGCGGCGGGGTGGTCGGCACCAACGCCGCGCGCATGGCGATGGGCCTGGAGGCCGCGGTCACGGTGATCGATAAGTCGCTGTCGCGGCTCTATGCGCTCGATTTGCAGTTCGGCGCCAAGCTCAACACGCGCTATTCCACGGTCGACGCGATCGAGGAGCTGGTGGTCGGCGCCGACCTGGTGGTGGGCGCGGTGCTGGTGCCCGGCGCCGCCGCGCCCAAGCTGGTGACGCGCAAGATGATCAAGCGCATGCGCCCCGGCTCGGTGCTGGTGGACGTCGCGATCGACCAGGGCGGCTGCTTCGAGACCAGCAAGCCGACCACCCACGACGCGCCGACCTATGTGGTGGACGGGGTGGTGCATTACTGCGTCGCCAACATGCCGGGCGGCGTGGCGCGCACCTCGACCTTCGCGCTCAACAACGCCACGCTGCCCTTCGTGCTGGCGCTGGCCGGCAAGGGCTGGCGCAAGGCGCTCAGCGACGACGTGCATCTGCGCAGGGGCCTGAACGTGTGCGACGGGCAGGTCGCCTATCCGGCGGTGGCCGAGGCGCTGGGCCTGAAGCACCGCCCGGTGGAACAGGTTCTGAAGCATTGACCGCCGCCGCCGCGCCCACACCGGCGCCGCCGTCGCTGTGGGCGGCCACCGCCCCGCCCGCGCCGCCAACGCCGCCGTTGCAGGGCCCGGGCGAAACCGACGTGGCGGTGATCGGCGCGGGCTATACGGGCCTGTCGGCCGCGCTGCATCTGGCCGAGCGCGGCGCGTCGGTTCTGGTGCTCGACCAGGGCGAGATCGGCTGGGGCGCCTCGGGCCGCAACGGCGGCCAGATCGTGCCGGGCCTGAAGCACGATCCCGACGACATCGAACGCCTGATGGGCAAGGAGCGCGGCCGGCTTCTGGTGGAGTTCGCGGGGCGCGCGCCCAACCTGGTATTCGACCTGATCAAGCGCTACGCCATCGCCTGCGATGCCGTGCGCCAGGGCTGGCTGCAGCCCGCGCATTCGCCCGCCGGGCGCCTTGCGGCTGAACGCCGTGCCGAACAATGGGCCAGGCGGGGCGCGAACGCCGAGGCGCTGGACCGCGCCGCGATGGCGACGATGACGGGCAGCGAACTCTATTGCGGCGGCTGGATCGACCGGCGCGGCGGAACGGTGCAGCCGCTCGCCTATGCGCGTGGCCTTGCCTCGGTCGCCATCGCCAAGGGCATCGCGGTCCACTCCAACACGTCCGCGCAAACCCTGACGCGCGAGATGGGCAAATGGCGCATTGAGGTGCCGCGCGGAACGGTTATCGCCGACACGGTGCTGCTCTGCACCAACGGCTATACCGGCGATCTGTTTCCCGGTCTGGCGCAAGAAGTCGTGGCGGTGAACAGCTACCAGGCCGCGACACGGCCGCTCAGCGACAACATCCGAAAGTCCATCCTGCCGGGCGGCCAGGCGGCATCGGAAACCAAGCGCGTGGGCTGCTATTACCGGCTCGATCGCGACGGGCGATTCATCATCGGCGGGCGCGGCACGCGCATCGACGATCCGGCGCCGCATTTGTTCGAACGCCTGCGCCGGTCCGCGCGCGAGATCTATCCGCAGCTCGCCGACGCGGAATGGAGCAACCACTGGTCCGGGCATATCGCCATCACCCAGGACCATTTCCCGCATCTCTTGGAGCTCGCGCCGGGATTGCTGGCCGGATTGGGCTATCAGGGCCGGGGCGTGGCGATGTCGACCGCCATGGGCCAGCTGCTCGCCGCGCGCGCACAAGGCGCGGCAACCGCCGACCTGCCTTTGCCCGTGCGCAGGCCGAAGCCGTTTCCGCTGCACCGATTCCGCGTGCCAGCGGTTTATCTGGTGTCGCGCTGGTATCGCTTGCTCGATGCCCTGACCTGACGCGATCCTTCGAGACGCCCGCACCTCATCCTTAAGGGGAGAGAAACAGCAATGACTGTCGACGCCAAGCTCTTGGCCCGCGCGCGGCGCGCGCTTTATACCGGCGTGATTTCCGACGTGCTGGATAGCCTGGGCTATCGCGAGCACGCGATGCAGCCGCATGTCCGCCCGTTGGACGAGAGTCTCACGATCTGCGGGCCGGCACGCACCGCGCTTTACATGGAAGTGTTCCATGTCGAGAAAGGCAAGAACCCCTACGAGCTGGAGATCGCGCTGATCGACGATTTGAAGCCGGGCGAGGTGGCGGTGATGGGCTGCCCGCGCGGCGGGCGCGTGGCGCCCTGGGGCGAGCTGCTCAGCACCGCGTCCAAGGCGCGCAGGGCCGCGGGCTGCGTGACCGACGGCTTGGTGCGCGACGTGAAGCTGATCCGCGACATGAAATTCCCGGTGTTCGCGGGCGGCATCGGCCCGCTCGACAGCAAGGGGCGCGGCGTGGTGCAGGCGATCGACGTGCCGATCTCCTGCGGCGGCACCGCGGTCAAGCCGGGCGACTATATATTCGGCGACGTGGATGGCGTATGCGTCATCCCCAAACGCCTGGCGAGGGAATGCTTCAGGCGCGCGCTGGGAAAAGCCGCGGCGGAAAACACCGTGCGCAAGGAGCTCGCGCGTGGCGACAAGCTGGCCGCCGTGTTCAAGCGGCATGGCATCCTTTAATCGACCTCATCCTGAGCTTGTCGAAGGATGAGACCGTTGTCCTTCGACAGGCTCAGGACGAGGAATCAGCCTTCCTCGGAACGATCAGCGCGTCGACCGCGAAGCCGCCTTTGGGCAAAACGATGAACGGGTTGATGTCGATCGATTCGATCTTGCCGGCGTTTGCGGCGGCATAGACCGACAATTTCGACAGGGCATCGGCAAGCGCGCCGATATCCATCTTCAGCCTTCCGCGCGCGCCGTCGAGCAGCGGAAAACCCTTGATCGAGCGGATCATCTCAAGCGCTTCTTCGCGCCCGAACGGCGCCAGTTTCAGCACCGAGTCCTTCATGATCTCGACGAAAATACCGCCCAGGCCGAACACCACGACCGGCCCGAACACCGGGTCGCGGTTGACGCCCAGGATCGTCTCCACCCCGCCCCGCACCATGGGCGACACGATCATGCCGTCGAGACGCGCTTTGGGTGCCTTGCTCAACACACGCCCGCGCAATTCGGCGAAGGCCGCCGCCACGGCCTGCTGGTCGCGCAAGTCGAGAGCGACGCCGCCGATCTCGCTTTTATGCGCGATATCGGGCGAGACGATTTTCATCACGACCGGATAGCCCAGGCGCTCGGCGGCCTCGACCGCCTGGGCGGCGGTTTTCGCCAGTATGTCCTCGGTCGCCGGAATGCCCGCGCTTTTCAGGATGCGCTTGGCCTCGCGTTCGTCGGTCGCGGCCGTCGGGGCAGGAAGCGCGTTCTTGGCAAGGGCGGGGGCGGGCGCCCGCCGGGGCCTGGCGAAAGCGCGGCCGAATTTCACCAGCGCGGCGATCGCGGCCACGGCGCGGGTCGGGTCCTCGAAGCACAGGAACCCGGCGGCTTCGTATTTCTGCCAGGGGCCGGGCGGGGCGAGGATCACCAGCGCGATCGGCGTTTCGGGATGCTTGTCGGATGCGCGCTTCAATGCCGCCAGCAGCTTGTCGCTCATCGACGGCGCGCTGGGCCAGGACGTGAAGAACCCCGCGATGCCGTCATAGCCGCCCTCGGTCAGCATCATGTCCATGAACTCGCTGACCGTATCCAGCATGTTGAACATCTGCCCGGTGATGTCGACCGGGTTGCGCGGCCCGGCGAAGGGCACCAGCGCCTTGATCTTGGCCTGCGTCGCCTCGGGCATCGCCGGCAGCTCCAGCCCGTATTCGACCGCTGCGTCGGCCATCAGCACGCCGGCGCCGCCCGAGATGGTCATGATGCCGAGGCGTCCCTTGACGGGATAGAGCCGCCGCGACGCCGCATAGGCCACATCGAACATCTCGTCGGCGGTCAAGGCGCGATGCACGCCGAATTCTTTCAATGCGGCGTCGATGACGGCATCCGACCCGGCCAGCGCCGCGGTATGCGCGCGCGCCGCGTCGGCGCCGGCCTCGCTGCGGCCGACCTTGATCATCACGATCGGCTTCCTCGCGCGCCGCGCGGCTTCCAGCGCCGCGAACAGCCGGTCGCGTTCGCGCAAGCCCTCGGCATAGGCCGCGATCACCTGCGTCTCGGGGTCCTCGGCGAAGAACGCAATGGCGTCGGCCAGGTCCACGTCGGCCTCGTTGCCCGTAGTGATCCACGAGCTGAGGCCGATGCCGCGCTGGCGGGCCAGCACGAACAGATGGCTGCCATAGGCGCCGCTTTGGCTGGCGATGGCGACGTTGCCGGTCTTGGGCCGTCCGTGCTCGATCGACGCGCTGAAGGTCATGAAGTTGCCGCGCGTGGCGTTGAACAGGCCCAGGCAGTTGGGCCCCAAGAGCCGCGCGCCGCCGTTCAGCGCCGCGTCGCGGATTTTATCCTGCAGCGCCGTGCCTTCCGCGCCCATCTCGGCGAAGCCCGATGAGAATACGCACAAGCCCTTGATGCCGCGCGCCACGCAATCCTGGACCGCCTCGAACGTGATCGCGGCGGGCACGGCCAGGATGGCGCAATCCGCGGCCTCGGGCAGATCGCGCGCGCTGGCATAGGCTTTCAGCCCCTGGATTTCCTTGCGGTTCGGATTGACCGGATAGAGCGCGCCGTCGAAATGCTCCTTGCAATAGCGCACCGGCCGTCCGCCGATGCGCGTCGGGTCGTCCGACGCGCCGATCACCGCGATCGAACGCGGCTTCAACAAGGGCAGCAGGGATTGCGCGCCGGGTCTCATCGCTCCTTGCTCTTCGGGTCATCGACGCTGAGGTGTTTCGCCGACCACACGCCGCGCCATACCTCCGCCGCGCCGGCGCGCGTCGCGCGGATCGCGTCGATCGGTATGTCGCGCGCCACCAGCATCGGCCCCGCGCCTTTGTCCTCGCCGCGCGGCGGGATGGCGGCGAAAACGCCGCTCGCGCCGAGTTTCTCCTCGCAAGGCAGGAATACCGACGCGCCCGAGACGTTGGCCTCCGGCTCGGCGCGATAGGGCGTGCCGCCCACCGCGCCCACGGCGCAAATCGCAGCCTGGGCCTCCACTGCCCGCGCCTTGGCGCAATCGAACACGCGGTGATATCCGGCCAGCGTGTCGGTCATGGCCGGCACGAAGATCAGGTCCAGGTTCAGCCCCGCCAGCACCGCGCCCAGCTCGGGCTGCTCGATGTCGAAACAGATGGGCATCGCTAGACGCAGCTCGCGCCACTCGATCACGGTCAGTGCCGTGCCCGGCGACAGGTTCCAGTTCTTCGCGTCGGCTTCGTGCGGCGTCAGCGCCAGCTTGTCCTGGGCGAACATCCGGCCGTCCGGCAGGAAAAGATGGGCGCGGTTGAAATATTCGCCCGCGGCGGCTACGGGCATGGAGCCGGCCAGCAACGCGATGCCGTGCCTCTGCGCCAGCGGTTTCAATCCCTCGAGCGCGGCCGGCTCTTGCGTGGCCAGCCACCTGATTTCATCGCGATAGGCGGTACCCTGGGGCGCGAAGCTCAACCACTGGATCGCCGCCAGCTCGGGCATGACCAGGATATCGGCGCCTTGGGCTTTGGCCTCGGCCAGCTTGGCGTCGATGCCGGCGATCCACGCGCCCACGCCGTTCAAGCGCGGCGTCAGGCAAGTTGCCCACAACGCGACGGAGAGCTTGGGCATGGCGTGCTCGCGCCGGCGCGATTTCGGTCCGCGCTATTCCTTGCCCTGGTAGATCTTGATCACGGTATCCAGCAGCTTCAGCGCGTCGTCGCGCGAGCGCTGGAAGCTGTTGCGGCCAATGATCGAGCCGTTGCCGCCGCCGTCGCGGATCGCGCGCGCGTCGTCGAACACGCCGTTCTCGCCCTTGGCCTCGCCGCCCGAGAACACCACGATGCGCTTGCCGTTGAACAGCGACTGCACGACATGCTCCACGCGCTTGGCCTGCGTGGAGATGTCGATCTTGCGGTCCTCGTACACCTTCTTCGCTTCGGACTGCTCCAGATGCGCCGAAGGCAGCTTGACCTTTATGATGTGCGCGCCGAGCAGCGCCGCGATATGCGCGGCATAGGCGACGATATCCACCGCCGTCTCGCCCTGCTTCGACAGGCTGCCGCCGCGCGGATAGGACCACACCACGGCCGCCAGGCCGTGCGCCTTGGCCTCGGCGATCAGCGCGCGCAGCTCGTCCATCATGCCGAATTGCGCGTCCGACGCCGGATAGATGGTGTAGCCGATGGCCGAGCAGCCCAGGCGCAGCGCGTCCTTGACCGAGCCGGTGATGGTTTGGCTCGGCGCTTCCTTGTCGCGCGCCAGCGAGTTGGAGCTGTTGAGCTTGAGGATCAGCGGAATCTGCCCGGCGAAGGTGTCGGCGCCGCTTTCCAGCATGCCCAGGGGCGCGGCGAAGGCGTTGAGGCCGGCGTCGAGCGCGAGCTGGAAGTGATAATGCGGATCATAGGCCGGCGGGTTGGGCGCGAAGCTGCGCGCCGGCCCGTGCTCGAAGCCCTGATCGACCGGCAGGATCACCACGCGACCGCTGCCGCCCAGCCTGCCGGCCATCAGGATGCGGGCGAGATTGGCCTTGGTGCCGGGGCAGTCGCTTTCGTAATGCGACAGAATCTCGCGGACTTTGCGGGTCGTCTTCATGGGCGGTTTCCTAAGGGGCGGAGGAACGGGCAGCTTAGTCCGGTTCTTAAGCCAAGGGGTGGTGGTTTTCAATATCCGGCCCTTCCGTCTATGGTCGCGCGCGTGAGCCCCGCGCTGCGACTCAGTGTCTTCTACGCGACGCTTTTCGGCCTGGTCGGCATCCATTTACCGTTCTGGCCGGTGTGGCTGGCGGGCAGGGGACTCGATTCCTTCCAAATCGGCGTGGTGACGGCGGTGGGGCTGGCGGTGCGCGCCGTATCCTCGCCCGTGATCGGCAGCTTGGCCGACCGGGCGCGCGACCGCCGCACGGTCATGGTCGCCGCCGCCGCGGTGGCGCTGCTGTCCGTGGGCTTATTCCATGTCGCCGGCGGGTTCGCGGGGATAGTTTTCGCCACCATCGTTCTTACGATCAGCCACGGCGCGCTGGGGCCGCTGATCGAGAACCTGGCCATGCTTTTGGCGACCGCAAGCGGCTTCAGCTATGGCCGCGTGCGCTCGCTGGGCTCGGTCGCCTTCATCCTGATGTCGGCGGGCGGCGGCTGGCTTGTGGCGGGCCGCTCGTCGGAAATCGTGCTGACCGTCGTCACCATCTGGCTGGTGCTGACGGTGATCGCGGCCTTCTTCCTGCCCGAGCCGCCGCCCGTGCCGCACGGCGCGCCGCGCGGCGAGGCGATGCCGCTGCTGCGCCAGCCCATGTTCCGCTGGCTGTTGCTGGCGGTGATGCTGATCCAGGCCAGCCACGCGGTGTTCTATGCGTTCGGCACGCTGGAATGGCGCCGGAACGGACTTGGCGACGGCATCATCGGCCTGTTATGGGCGGTGGGCGTGGCGGGCGAGGTGGTGTTTTTCGTCTTCGCGCAAAGCGTGTTGAAGCGCGTCGGTCCGCTGGCGCTGCTGATGCTGGCGGGTGCTGGCGGCGTGGTGCGCTGGACCCTGATGTCGGTGGTCACGGCCTGGCCGCTGCTGCTGGCGGTGCAATTGCTGCACGCCGCCAGCTTCGCCTGCTGCCATCTCGGCATGATGGTTGTTCTGTCGCGCGCCGTGCCGATCACCCATTCCGCTACCGCCCAGGGCCTGTGCGCGTCGATAGCCTTCGCGCTCGGCATGGGCGCGATGATGGCAGTCTCGGGGCTGCTCTACGCCGCCTATGGAGCCGACGCTTATCGCTGGATGGCGGTGTCGGCCGCGCTCGGCATCGCCGCGGCGGCGATGGTGCGCAAGCGCTGGGACGGCGGCGCCTTGGACCTGACGCGCTGAGGGCCGCCGCCTATACTTGGGGCGAAATGCACGACCTCGTCATCGCCGACGCGTCGATCGCGGACGGCACGGGCGCTCCGCCGCGGCCAGGCTCGCTCGCCGTGACCGACGGGAAGATCGCCATGATCGGCCGGGATGTGGGCCCGGCGCGCGAGACCCTGCGCGCCGAGGGCCGCGTGCTGGCGCCTGGCATAATCGATGCGCACACGCATTTCGACGCGCAGGTCACCTGGGATCGCTGGCTCAACCCGTCATCCTCGCTCGGCGTCACCACGGCGGTGATCGGCAATTGCGGCTTCACCATCGCGCCGTGCAAGCCCGCGCACCGCGACCTGACCATGCGCAATCTGACGCATGTCGAGGGCATGTCGCTTGACGTGCTGCGCCGGGGCGTCGATTGGCGCTTCGAAAGTTTTCCGGACTATCTGGCGATGATCGAGGGCGGCGGCCTTGGCATCAACCTGGCGGCGTTCGTCGGGCATTCCTCGATCCGCACCTATGTGATGGGCGAGGACGCGCATCGCCGAACAGCGACGGCGGATGAGATCGCCGCCATGCGCGCGCTGGTGGCCGAGGCGATGCGCGCCGGCGCCATCGGCTTCGCCACCTCCACCGCCGAGCAGCACAACGGCGAGGCCGGCATCCCCATGCCCTCCCGGCTTGCGGCGGCCGACGAGATTCGCGCGCTGGTCGGCGCGCTGGGCGAAGCCGGCAGGGGCGCGTTCATGCTGACCAAGGGCGGCGCCACGTCGATTCCGTTTCTGGAAGAGCTTGCGTCCGAGACCGGTCGTCCGGTCGTCGTGGCCGCGCTGCTGCACAACAGCACCAATCCCGACGTGACGTTCCAGGATTTGCGCGAGATCGCGGCGGCCCAGTCGCGCGGCCGGCGCTTGTGGGGGCAGGTTTCGCCCTGTCCGCTGACCAACGAGTTCACGCTTAAATCGCCCTATCCGTTCGAGGGGCTGGAGGCGTGGCGTCCGGCGATGCAAGCGCCGGAATATCGCCTGTCCGCGATCTACGCCGACAAGTCGTTCAGGATGGCGGTGCGCGAGGAACTGAAACGCCCGGCCAAGGTGCGGTTGTTCAACGGCGAGTGGCACAAGTTGGATCTGCTCGAAGCGCGGCATCCGAAGCATCGCGCGCTGGAGGGAAGCTCGGTCGACGCGCTGGCCGCGGCCGAGGGCAAGGACCCGCTGGACTGGATGCTCGACCTCGCCCTGGAAGAGAATCTCGACACAATTTTCACCGCCGTGCTGCTGAATTCGGACGAAGACGCGGTCGGGCGGATGCTGAACGATCCGTACGCCAATATCGCGCTGTCGGACGCGGGCGCGCATCTGACCTTTTTCTGCGACGCGGGCTTCGGCCTTCATCTTCTGGGCCATTGGGTGCGGGAGCTCGGCGCGATGCCGCTGGAGCGGGCGGTGCATCACCTGACGGGCCGCCAGGCCGCGATCCTGGGCATTCCCGGGCGCGGCACGCTTGAAGTCGGCAACGCCGCCGACCTGATGCTGTTCGATCCGGCTACGGTGGCCCGGGGATCGAAACAACGCGTGCACGACCTGCCGGGCGGGGCGGCGCGACTCACCACGCCCGCCATCGGTCTTCACGGCGTATGGGTCAACGGCGCGCGCATCGTCGGCGAGGACGGCGCGCTGATTCCGCGCGCACCGCTTACCGGCCGGGTGCTTCGGGAATTTCTCGCCTAGCGTCGCTCCGCGCTATAGTGTCGGCATCGGAACGAAGGGGGACGGATATGATTCTCGAGGTTGCCGTGTTCACGATCAAGCCGGGCCAGGGGCCGGCTTTCGAAAAGGCGATGGGCAAGGCCAAGCAGGTGATCTCGGCCTCGCCTGGATTCCATGGCCTCAAGATCAGTGCGTCGGTCGAAAATCCGGGCCGCTACATGCTGCGCGTGTGCTGGAACACGGTGGAGGACCACATGGTGACCTTCCGCCAGTCGCCGCGCTTCCAGGAATGGCGCGCGCATATCCAGGATTTCTTCGCCATGCCGCCCGTGGTCGAACATTTCCAGTCGCCGTTCGAGGCCGTTCCGGCAAAATAGGCGCATGGCCGCAACCACCCTCGACATCGCGCTGTGGCGCGGCGATGCGGCGGGCGGCGCGTTCCAGCGCTACCGTGTGCCCGCCGCCCAGCGCCAGACCGTGCTCGACGTCGTCACCTGGGTGCAGCGGCATGTGGATTCCGGCCTCAGCTACCGTTTCGCCTGCCGCGTGGGCATGTGCGGCACCTGCGCCATGACCGTGAACGGCAAGCCACGCTGGACCTGCCGCACGCTGGTGGATGCCGCCGCGAAGGACGGACGCTTGGAGATCGCGCCGCTGGCCAATCTTCCGGTCGTGAAGGACCTGGCCTGCGACATGACTGCGTTCTTCGACAAATGGCGGCGCGCGGAAGGGCGTTTTCGACCCGCGCCGGGCCTTGGCGGCGATTTCGCTGTTGTGCCGCCGGAAAGCGCCGCGCGGCGCCAGGCCGAGGCCGGCATCGAATGCATCGGCTGCGCGGTGTGCTATTCGGCCTGCGACGTGGCGGCGTGGAACTCCGACTATCTGGGCCCCGCCGCGTTGAACCGCGCCTGGACGCTGCATAACGACGTGCGCGACGGCGCCGGGGCGGCGCGGCTGAAGGCGGTCGCGGGCGACGCGGGCTGCCATTCCTGCCACAGCCACCAATCCTGCCGCGAGCATTGTCCGAAGCACCTGAATCCCACCGCGTCGATCGCGGGCCTCAAGCGCGCGACCGCGTGGGCCGCGCTGAAGGGCGAGATTTGAGCGTGCGCGCCGAAACGGGTTTATGGATCGCGCAACGTGCAAGCGCGGCGGTGCTGGCGCTATGCGTGCTGGTTCACCTCCTGACGATCGTCTACGCCGTGCAGGGCGGGTTGACCGCCGCCGAGATATTGGGCCGCACGCGCGGCAGTTGGGGCTGGGCGGCGTTCTATGGCGTGTTCGTGCTGGCGGTGGCCGTGCATGCGCCGATCGGCCTGCGCGCCGTAATGCGGGAGACTCTGGGCTGGCGCGGCAAAAGTCTGGAAGCGGCGGTGGCCGCTTCCGGTCTGTGCCTTGCCGTGCTGGGCTGGCGCGCGGTGGCGGGGTTGTTCGCGTGAGCGCGGCGGCGACGCATTCGCGCTGGCCCGCGCGCGGCCATGCCGGGTTCTGGGCTTTCGCCGTGCATCGCGTTTCGGGCGTGGCCCTGGCGCTGTTCCTGCCCGCGCATTTCTGGGCGCTGGGCCAGGCGATCCAGGGCGAGGCGGCGCTCGACGGATTCCTTAGTTGGGCCGAACGGCCGAGCGTTAGGGCCGCGGAGGTGGCGCTGGTCGTGCTGCTGGCCGCGCACCTGGCCGGCGGTTTGCGCCTGCTCGCGATCGAGCTGCTGCCGTGGAGCGACCGGCAGAAAACGATTCTGGCGCTCGCCGCCGGATTCACGCTGACGGCGGGCCTTGCGTTCCTGCTGAACCTGCGTTGATCCCCCCGATCGATCTGATCGCCGCCGACCTCGTCGTCGCCGGCGCGGCGCTGTTCGGCGCGTTCGTCTCGGGCCTGACCGGATTCGCGTTCGGACTGGTGGTGCTGGGTGTGTGGTTGCAGGTCTTGCCGCCGGCCGTGGCCGGGCCGCTGGTGGTGATCTGCGGGCTGTTCGCGCAAAGCGTCTCCGTCCTATCGGTGCGCCGCTCCATCGACCTCAGCCGGCTGTGGCCGTTCCTGGCGTTCGGCCTGGTCGGGATTCCGCTGGGGGTATGGCTGCTGCCGCGCATCGATCCGCAATGGTTCAGGCGCGGCACCGGCGCGTTCCTGATTCTAACCGCGTCCTATCAATTGTTCGGACGCGCGGGCGTGGTGCATGCCGGCGGCCGCGCGGCCGACGGCGCGGTCGGATTCATCGGCGGGGTGATGTCGGGCATCGCCGGGCTTTCGGGCGCGGTACCCACGCTGTGGACCGTGATGCGCGGCTGGACCAAGGACCATGCCCGCGCGGTGTACCAGCCCTTCAACATGGCGATCCTGGCCGTTACCTTCGCCAATTTGTATCTTTCCGGCAACTTGAACGGGGATCATCTGCGTTTCGCGCTAGTCTCGATTCCCTCGCTGCTGATCGGCGCTGGGTTGGGCTTGGTCGCCTATCGCTGGATCGACGCCGAGCGGTTCCGGCGCGTGGTGCTGTGGCTGCTGCTTGTCTCGGGGGCCGCTCTGGTGATTTAACCGGAGCGGGGCAGGGGACATGCGCCTTAACGATATCGAACAGGCGATGCTCGCGGGCGAGCTGGGCACGCCGCGCAAATGGGCGATCCAGCAGCAGATGCGCGTGGGGCGGTTCTTCGACGCCGAGGACTTCGTTCCGGTCGCCCAGGTGCATCTGATGGCCGACGCCGAGTCCTTGGGCGAGGCGGGCGTCGAATTCATCGAGCGCATCGCGAAGGCCAGGCCCGAGCATCGCCGCGTGCGCGTGCCCACGATCACCGATCCGCGCGGCATCGATTTCGACGCCTATCGCCGCCTGGGCCAGACCGAAAAGATGGCCGAGCTGGAGCGCCGCGCCATCGCCGCGTTCCGCGCGATGGATTTCCTGCTCACCGACACCTGCATCAACTACCAGACGGTGATGCCGCCCATCCTGGGCGAGCATCTGGCGTTCGGCGACACGGGCTCGACCATCTACGCCAACTCGGTTTTGGGCGCGCGCAGCAATTTCGAGGGCGGGCCCGCGGCGCTGGCCGCGTCGCTCACGGGCCGCGTGCCGCGCTACGGCTATCACCTGCAGCAGAACCGGAAAGCGACCCGCGTGTTCATCCTGAAGGACCGCCCGCGCGACTTGAGCGCCTGGGGCGCGCTGGGCGGGGTGATCGGAAAACGCCTGCAATCCTATTGGGAAGTGCCGGCGATCCTGGGCGTCGACGGCGCGCCGACGTCGGACGAGCTGAAGCATTTCGGCGCGGCGCTGGCGAGTTTCGGCACGGTGGCGCTGTTCCACATGGTCGGCGTGACGCCCGAGGCGCCCGACCTGCCCGCGATCCTGAGCGCCGGCGCGGGCCCCCCCGAGCCGGTAGGCGCTTCGGATCTCGAGGCCTTCTATCGTTCCTACGGCGGCGCGGGCGACAAGCTGGACGTGGTGGTGTTCGCGGCGCCGCAGCTCTCGCTGATCGAATTGCAAACCCTCGCGGGCCTGCTCGACGGCCGCGCGGTGCATCCGCAGACCGCCATGCTGGTGGCGACGTCGCCCGAGGTGAAATCGGCCGCCGATCGCCTCGGCCTGACCCGGCGCATCGAGCGCGCCGGGGCCATCGTGCTGAAGGGCGTGTGCTTCTACCAGATGCACGCGCGCGAGATCGGCGAGGCGATGGGCTGGAAGCGCCTGATGAGCAACTCGGCCAAGCTGGTGAACATCATCGGCGGCTACGGCTACACCCCCAGCCTCGCCACGATGGAGCAATGCGTGGCGGCGGCGGTGGCCGGCCGCGTGCCGGGGGAGGCGGCGTGATGGCGGACGAGCGCATCATCCGCGCCCATGCCGGCATCGGCCCGCGCGTCACGGGCCTGGCGCTGGTGGCCGACGATTATTTCAGCGCGCGCTACGACCTGGACCGTATCGCCGGGGTGTTTTCGCGGCCCCAGCACAAGCTCCACGGGCAGTCCTATGTCGGCAAGGTGCTGGTGCTGCGCGGGGCCAAGGGCGGGGTGGCTACGGCCTGGATGCTGCGCAACATGGCGGCGGAGGGCAAGGCGCCGCTGGCCCTGCTGCTCAACATCGCCAATCCGATCATGGTGCAGGGCGCGGCCTTCGCCGACCTGCCGTTCATGGACCGCTTCGAGGTCGATATCACCGCGGCGATCCGCAGCGGCGAGACCGTCACGGTCGACCCGGAAAACGGCCGGGTAATCGTCCACTAGGCCTGATTCCGGGGCGTTTGGCCCGGCGGCGAAACCCAGAGCCGGGCTTTGGCCCGGCGG
>JAHFPH010000047.1:0-1259 GCA_023266845.1 Rhodospirillaceae bacterium | reverse complement strand
AGAGCCGGGCTTTGGCCCGGCGGTGAAACCACGTATCATCGCCCAACGGAAGAATAAATCGGGAGGGTGGAATGAACCGCAAGCGGATCACGCGCCGCGGCGCGATGCGCGGCATGGCCGCCGGGGCCGCGGTTCTGGCGCTGCCCAGCGGCGTGTTCGCGCAAGGCAAGGCCGAGCTCGCCGAGATCGTGATCGCGCCGCAATTCGGCCTGGCCTATTTGCCGCTGCACGTCATCAAGAACCAGAAGCTGCTGGAAAAGCACCTGGCCAAGAACGGCCTGCCCAACACCAAGGTGGCCTGGGCGCAGACCACGGGCGGCGCCGCGGCGAACGAGGCGCTGATCTCGGGCAACATGCACGTGGTTTCGGGCGGCGTCGGGCCGCTGCTGACGGTCTGGGACAAGACCAAGGGCAACGCCGACGTGAAGGGCATCGGCTGCTTCGACTCCACGGCGCTCTACTGCAATACCATCAACCCGGCGGTTAAGACGCTGAAGGACTTCACCGACAAGGACCGCATCGCGCTGCCCGCGGTCAAGGTCTCGATCCAGGCGGTGACGCTGATGATGGCCGCCGAAAAGGAGCTCGGCCCCGGCCAGCACGAAAAGCTGAATCACCTGACCGTGTCGATGGCGCATCCCGATGCGATGGCGGCCATGATGTCGGGCAAGTCCGAGATCACGGCGCATTTCTCAAGCCCGCCGTTCCAGTTCCAGCAGCTCGAGGATGCGCGCGTGCGCCGCGTGATCAGCTCGTTCGAGGTGCTGGGCGGACCCGCCACGTTCAACAGCGCCTTCACCACGTCGAAGTTCCGCAACGACAATCCGAGGAGCTATACATCGCTGTTCGACGCGCTGGTCGAGGCGCACGGGTTCATCCAGAAGAACCGCGCCGACGCGATCAAGATCTACATCGACGAGGAAAAGTCGAAGTCGCCGCCCGAGTTCATCGCCAAGATGATGGCCTCGCCCGATCTCAGGTATACGATCGTGCCGTTGAACACCATCAAGTACGCCCAGTTCATGCATAAGATCGGCAGCCTGAAGAACCTGCCGGTGTCGTGGAAGGATTACTACTTCCCCGAGGTTCACGGCGTGCAGGGAAGTTGAGGGGGCGGCCATGGCGGCGGGCACGGCGCGGACCAACGGCGGCAACGGCGCCGCTCCCGCGTTGTTGTCGGTCGACGGCGTCACGCTGCAATACAAGACGCGCGATCATTTGGTCACGGCCACCTATCGCGTCAGCTTCCAGGTCCAGCG
>JAHFPH010000046.1 GCA_023266845.1 Rhodospirillaceae bacterium | reverse complement strand
CAGATCCGATGGTGGCGATCATGCAGCGGTTGGGACAGAAACTCTGTGACCCCGGTCACCAAATGGGGGTGATGGCCATCACGCCGGCAAGGGGGTCAAAACCCTGGTAAACTGCGGTTTCGACCCCAGATGGGGATAGGGAGGCCGGAATGGCCAAGGCAAAGCGAAGCAGGACGGACGGCGGCAAGCCCGGCGCGGACCTCAGCCGCCGCGCGGTCGATTCCGCCATGCGCCTGGCGGCGTCCAAGGGCTGGGGCAATGTGACCCTGGCCGGGGTGGCCGCGGATTGCGGGGTGGAGCTCAGGGAGCTCTATCTGCATTACCCCTCGCGCGTAGCACTGCTCGCGGGCTTCGCCCGGCGCATCGACGCCGAGGTGCTGCAAGGCGGCACGGTCGACAAGGGCGCGGGCTCGGCCCGCGACCGGCTGTTCGAGGCGATGATGCGCCGCTACGAGGCGCTGAAGCCATTCCGGGAAGCGATTTCCAGCATCGCCGCAGCCGCGCCGCGCGATCCCCTGGCAATGCTGTGCCTGGCCCCGCAGCTCCGCCGCTCCATGGCCTGGACCCTCGAAGCGGCGGGCATTTCCAGCGCCGGCCCGTGCGGGTTGCTGAAAGCCAAGGGCCTGGCCCTGGTTCACGTTGCGGTGATGCGCACCTGGTTCAAGGACGACAGCCGCGATTTGTCCAAGACCATGGCGGCCCTGGACCGGGCGCTGAAATGCGTCGAACCCATTGCCGGAACTCTGTTCAGTGGGCGGTTTCCGGGAAGGCGGGCCAAATCGCCCAAGGAATAGGCTAGTTAACGGAACCTTATTGCACTGCACAAAAAGTTCTTGACCTGTGCCTTGAAGCCAGGCAAATTGCGCTCATATTGCAGTGCAGCAAAGACGATGGGCGCCGGCGAGCGGATGCCTGCGTCATGACCTACCCCTACGGAGCGACCTAAGATGAGCAAGACCACCAACCCCTTCGGCACCAACCCTTTCGGCGAGATGGACTTCACCAAGATCATGGGTGAGTTCAAGGTGCCGAGCATGGACATGGACGTGTTCGTCCAGGCCCAGCGCAAGAATTTCGAAGCCTTCGCGTCGGCCAACCAGCTGGCGTTCGAGGGCGTGCAGGCCGTCGCCAAGCGCGGCGGCGACATCCTGCGCGAGGCGATCGAGGAGCTGACCAAGGCCGGCAAGGATCTGGCCCAGGCGGACCAGGCCCCCGACGCGCGCGTGGCGAAGCAGGCCGAGTTGGCGAAAGTCGGCTTCGAGAGGGCCCTGGCCAACCTGCGCGAGCTCAGCGAGATGATGGTCAAGGCGAACGGCGAGGCGATCGAGGTCATCACCCATCGCATCTCCGAGGCGCTGGACGAGGTGAAGGACGCGGCCGTCAACGGCAAGCTCGCGAAGGCCAACGGCAAGGCGAAGCACGCCTAATCCAGTTTCCTCCTCCCTTCAGTCACTACGGGCCGTCCTTCGGGGCGGCCCGTTTTGTTTTCGGGGCCCTTTCGCTCGATACCCATCGTGCCGCTGGGTTCCCCTCACCCGGTTCGCTTCGCCCACCGCCCTCTCCCGACGGGAGAGGGTGCCCTGACCCGGAGCTTGGCGAAGGGGAAGGGCGGGTGAGGGAAACGCACTTGGCGCCGGTCATTGATTTGAAGACGGTCCACCGTTAGCGTCGCCCGCCGCAAACGCCAGGGGACAGCGATGACCATCTCCTACGACGATTTTTCCAAGGTCGATATCCGCGTCGGCACGATCGTTTCGGCCGAGCCGTACCCCGAGGCGCGCAAGCCCTCCTATAAGCTCAGCGTCGATTTCGGGCACGCCATCGGCGTGAAGCGGTCCTCGGCCCAGATCACCAAATATTACAAGCTGGAAGAGTTGCCCGGCCGTCAGGTCGCGGCGGTGGTGAATTTCCCGCCCAAGCAAATCGGCAAGTTCATGTCGGAAGTGCTGGTGCTGGGCTTCCCCGACGCGGCGGGCGAGGTGGTGCTGGTGGCGGTCAGCCATCCCGTGCCGAACGGCGGCAAGCTGTTCTAGGCGCCCGCGCCAGGCGCTTGCTGGCGCAACGCGCCGCACCCACATAGACTCGCGCCATGTCCGACGCAGCGCTGCAAATCCCCGCCGCCCGGCCCAGCCGCACCGGCCAGGGCCAGGCGTTCAAGATCGCCTCCGACTACAAGCCGGCGGGCGACCAGCCCCAGGCGATCGTGGCGCTGATCAAGGGCGTCGAGGCGGTCGAAAAGGACCAGGTGCTGCTGGGCGTCACCGGCTCGGGCAAGACCTTCACCATGGCGCATGTGATCCAGGCCACGCGCCGGCCGACGTTGATCCTGGCCCCCAACAAAACCCTGGCCGCCCAGCTCTATGGCGAGATGAAAGGCTTTTTTCCGGACAACGCGGTCGAATATTTCGTGTCGTACTACGACTATTACCAGCCCGAGGCCTATGTGCCGCGTACCGACACCTATATCGAGAAGGAATCCTCGATCAACGAGCAGATCGACCGCATGCGCCACTCCGCCACGCGCTCTCTCTTGGAGCGCGACGACGTCGTCATCGTGGCGTCGGTCTCGTGCATCTACGGCATCGGCTCGGTCGAAAGCTACAGCCGCATGGTGTTCGACGTGGCGGCGGGCAAGCGCGTGGACCGCGCCGTGCTGCTGAAGCAATTGGTGGAGCTGCAATACCGCCGCAACGACATGGCGTTCGAGCGCGGCGCGTTCCGCGTGCGCGGCGACACGGTGGAAGTGTTCCCGGCGCACTACGAGGACCGCGCCTGGCGCATCGGCCTGTTCGGCGACGAGGTAGAATCGGTCCACGAATTCGACCCGCTGACCGGCGAGAAAACCGCCGAGGTGCAGTCCATCACCATCTACCCGAACAGCCACTACGTGACGCCTAGGCCCACGCTGCTGCAGGCGATCAAGCAGATCAAGATCGACTTGAAGGTGCGGCTGGAGGAACTGAACGCCCAAGGCAAGCTGTTGGAGGCGCAGCGGCTCGAGCAGCGTACCGTCTTCGACCTGGAGATGATGGAGACCACCGGCTCCTGCGCGGGGATCGAGAACTATTCGCGGTACCTCACGGGCCGCAAGCCGGGCGAGCCGCCGCCGACGCTGTTCGAATACCTACCCAAGGACGCGCTGTTGATCGTGGACGAAAGCCACGTCACCGTGCCGCAGCTCGGCGGCATGTATCGCGGCGACTATGCGCGCAAATCCACCCTGTCGGAATTCGGCTTCCGCCTGCCGTCCTGCATCGACAACCGGCCGCTCAAGTTCGAGGAATGGGAGACGATGCGGCCGCAGACCGTGTTCGTGTCGGCCACGCCCGGCCCATGGGAGATGCAGCGGACCGGCGGCGTTTTCGTGGAGCAGGTGATCCGGCCCACCGGGCTGATCGACCCGGTGTGCATCGTGCGCCCGACCGAAAAGCAGGTCGACGACCTGTTGGCGGAGTGCAAGGAGTGCGCGAAAAAGGGCCAGCGTGTGCTGGTGACGACGCTGACCAAGCGCATGGCCGAGGCGCTTACCGAATACATGCACGAGGCCGGCGTGCGCGTGCGCTACCTGCATTCCGACATCGAAACCCTGGAGCGGATCGAGATCTTGCGCGACCTGCGCCTGGGCGCGTTCGACGTGCTGGTCGGCATCAACTTGCTGCGCGAGGGGCTGGACATTCCGGAATGCGCGCTGGTGGCGATTCTCGACGCCGACAAGGAAGGCTATCTGCGCTCGAAAACCTCGCTGGTGCAGACCATCGGCCGCGCCGCGCGCAACATCGACGGGCGCGTGCTGCTCTATGCCGACGTGATGACCGACTCGCTGAAGGGTGCGATGGCCGAGACCAACCGGCGGCGCGAAAAACAGCAGGCCTACAACGCCGCCAATGGCATCACGCCCGAGAGCATCCGCAAGGGCATCGCCGACATCATGGAAAGCGTTTACGAGCGCGACCATGTCACGGTTTCCACGGGCGACGCCGGCGCGCAGCATCTCGTGGGCCACAATCTGCACGCGCATATCGCCGACCTGGAAAAGCGCATGCGCACGGCCGCCTCCGACCTGGAGTTCGAGGAGGCGGCGCGGCTGCGCGACGAGATCAAGCGCCTGGAAGACTACGATCTGGGCATCGAGGGCGGCACGGCCGGATCGGTGCTGCGCGCGCAGTTGGGCCAGAAGCGCCCGGCGCTTAAGGAGCAGAGCGCCCAGCCGATCGGCGCCAAGGCCGGGCCCATGCTGCGGGGGCGGCCCCAGGGACGTGCATCTGGGGGCTCAAGCCGCTTCGGCCGCCGCCGGCGCGGGCCTTAGAAATAGGCAATGAGAACAGTTCCTGTTGAGGATTGGGACCTTGCTTCGCTAAAAGATGACTCGCGAAAGAGTCTTTTACTCAGTTCAATTTCGCCCCACAAATTGATTGAAATGATTGCGGACGAAGGGATAAGAGCCGCAATTCAAAAGACGGTTCACCTCCGTTTAGTGGAAGCCACATGCTCTCCAGGATATTGGCGTGCAGAGGCCAAATTCCAGCTGTCAACCGACACATTTGATCTTTTCTTCAATGGCCGAATGGGTTATCGCGCTCAGTATTACCTGTCAGTTAAAGAGGGAAGATGCTTCAATCGGTTGGTTGTAGATAAGCTCACACTTGCATTTGGGCAGGGATCAACTGCCGCAGCATGTGGTATTGCAAGTCAATGGTCCCAGATCGAAGCGTCATTAAATGCAGAACACAGCAAAATATGGATTGCGGGAGACTGGGCTGCGTTTTGTGGGGAGCCGCACGTGTTGCGTCCCGATAATTGGGTTCAAAGTTGGAATGCGAGCAACGACAAACCAATCGGTCTGGCCGCACCTTGCCCGAACCCTGCAAGTATTGAATTGAAAGGGAGCTTTGTGGATGTCCAGAAGCGAAGGATATTCTTGCCAAAGAACAAAAGGGATCGTGATGAGAAGATACATAGATTTGGTTGGACTTGAGAACTCCTGCCACTATCGGTGTGAGTTCTAAGAATCAGTCGGATAGTGGAGTAAGGCGGTGGATTTCGCGCTGACGCCGGAACAGCTTCAGATCCGCGACTCCGTCCTCAAGCTCTGCGCCGGGTTCGGCGACGAGTATTGGCTGAAGCACGACCAAAGCGGCGAATTTCCCGAGGAGTTCCATCGCGCGGTCGCGGCGGGCGGGTGGCTGGGCATCGCCATGCCGCGCGATCATGGCGGCTCGGGCCTGGGCATCGCCGAGGCCGCCGTGATGATGCAGGCGATCGCTGAATCCGGCGCGGCGATGAGCGGCGCGTCGGCTGTCCACATGAACATCTTCGGGCTCAACCCGGTGGTGATGTTCGGCACCGACGCGCAGAAACGCCGCATGCTGCCGCCCTTGATCAAGGGCGAGCACAAGGCCTGCTTCGCCGTCACCGAACCCGACGCGGGGCTCGATACGCTCAATCTAAAGACCAAGGCCGAGAAGCGCGGCGACACCTATCTGATCTCTGGCCAGAAAATCTGGATTTCCACCGCTGGGGTCGCGCACAAGGCGCTGATCCTGGCGCGCACGTCGCCGCGCGACGAGGCCAGGGACAAAACCGGGGGCTTAAGCCTGTTCTATGCCGATCTCGACCGCAGCCATGTCGAGATCCGGCCGATCCGCAAGATGGGACGGCACGCCGTCGATTCGAACATGCTGTTCTTCGACGCCATGCCCGTGCCGGCGGCCGACCGCATCGGCGCGGAGGGCGAGGGGTTCCGCCTGATCCTGCACGGCCTCAATCCCGAGCGCATCCTGATCGCCGCCGAGGCCGTGGGTCTCGGTCGCGCGGCGCTGGTGCGGGCGGCGAAATACGCCAAAGAGCGCGTGGTGTTCGGCCGGCCCATCGGCCAGAACCAGTCGATCCAGCATCCGCTGGCGAAGTCCTGGGCCGAGCTCGAGGCCGCCTACCTGATGATGCTCAAAGCCGCCCAGCTCTACGACCGGGGCCGGGAGTGCGGTATCGAGGCCAACGCGGCGAAATACCTGGCGGCCGAGGCGGCGTTCGCAGCGTGCGAGGCCGCGGTCATGACCCATGGCGGCATGGGCTATGCCGCCGAGTTCCATGTCGAGCGGTACTTGCGCGAATGCCTGATCCCGCGCCTGGCGCCGGTCAGCCCGCAGATGATCCTCAACTACCTGGCCGAAAAGGCGTTGGGCCTGCCGAAATCGTATTGAGGCCATGCGGCACGGCGATCTTGCCTTCGGCCGCGCGCCGCCGCACTCTTGCCCGGCCATGACCGTCACCATCCGCCCGCTGCATCCCTCGATCGGCGCCGAAGCTTCGGGCGTCGATATCGGCAAGCCGCTGACGCCGGGCGAGGCGGCGGCGATCGAGGCCGGTATGGACCGCCACGCCGTGCTGGTGTTCCACGACCAGGCGATCACCGACGAGCAGCAAATCCGGTTCTCGGGCTATTTCGGCGCGCTGGAGCGCACGGCGGGCGGCAACGTGCGCAAGCCCGACGAGCAGCGTCTATCCAAGGAATTCGCCGACGTCTCGAACCTCGACCACACCGGCAAGCTGCTGGCCCAGAACGACCGCAACCGCATGTTCAACCTGGGCAACACGCTGTGGCATTCCGACAGCTCGTTCCGCGCTGTTCCGGCGAAATTCTCGCTGCTGTCCGGCCGGGTGATCCCCGAACAGGGCCCCAACACCGAATTCGCCGACATGCGCGCGGCCTACGACGCGTTGGACGACGACACCAAGCGGGAATGCGAGAACCTGGTCTGCCGCCACTCGCTGATGTATTCGCGCGGCCTCTTGGGCTTCGCCGAGTTCTCGGACGAGGAGCGCGCGAAATTCGCGCCGGTGCGCCAGCGCCTGGTGCGCAGGCATCCCGTCACGGGGCGCAAGTCGCTGTTCCTGGCCTCGCATATCGGCGCGATCGAGGGCTGGCCGATGCCCGAGGCGCGCGCCTTCATCCGCGACCTGATCGAGCACGCAACCCAGCGCCAATTCGTCTATGCGCATAAGTGGCGGCAGAACGACCTGGTGATGTGGGACAACCGCCAGACCATGCACCGCGTGCGCCGCTTCAAGGACACGAAATACGTGCGCGACGTGCGCCGCACCACCGTGGCCGGCGACGCGCCCACGATCAGCCAGGCGATGGAAGGCGCGGCTTAGCCGCCTATTTCGTCTCGGCCTTCCACACGCCGTCCCAGCCCTTGGGCGGGCCGGCATCAAGCGCCTTGATGCGCTTGGCGAAGGTCTTGGACGGCCCGTCATCGGGGTCGAGCGCTAGGCACCGGGCGAACAGCTCGCCCGCGCGTGGCCAGTTGGCGCAGCGATAGGCGGCCAGCGCCTCGGCATAGGCGTCCCAAAGCTGCCGGCGCTTCTCGTCCAGCCCGCCTTTCTCGGCCATCAGCTGGTAGATGCGGATCGGCTCGGTCTTGCCGGCGACGACCACCGTGTCGATCTCGCGCGCCTCGATCGTCCCCCGTGCCAGCGCGTGCGTGCGCTCGTCGATCAGGATGCGCGTGCCGTAGGTCTTGTTGATGCCTTCCAGGCGCGAGGCCAGGTTCACCGTGTCGCCGATCACCGTATAGGACTTGGCGATGGCCGAGCCCACCGTTCCCACCACCACGTCGCCGGTCGCCAGCCCCATGCGCACCGTGAACTTGGGCAGGTTGCGCCTTATGCCCAGGATCTCCGGCAATTCGTCGCGCAAGCCGCGCGCCGCGCGGAAATGCGCCAGCGCCGAGCGGCAGGCGTCGATCGCCTGCTCGCGCTCGCTGGGCGAGAAAGGCTGGGTCCAGAACGCCATTACCGAATCGCCGATGTATTTGTCGACGATGCCGTGATGCTCGCGCACCGCGGCCGAGGCCAGGGTGAAATAGCGGTTCAGCATGTTGACCATGGCCGCCGGGGTCAATTGCTCGCCGATGCCGCTGAAGCCCCGAATGTCGGAGAAGAAGATCGTCGCCACGCGCCGCTCGGCCGCGTCGGGGTTGTCGCCTGAATACCCGATCAGCTTGGTGACGATGCGCGGATCGACGAAGCGGCCGAACGTCTCCTTGATTTTCTCTTTCACCTTCAGCTCGGCAGTCATGCGATTGAAGGCCTCGGTCAGCTGGCCGATCTCGTCGCGTACCGTGACCGGCAGGGCGGTGTTCAGGTCGCCGCGCTCCACCGCTTCGGCGCCGGTGATCAGCCGGCGCAGCGCGCCGATGATGTGGCTGGCGATCCAGACCGAGAACGCCAGGCCGAGCGCCGCGGCCACCGCGAACAACGTCGTGCTGACGGCAAGGTTGAGCTGCTCGGCTTGGGCCGCCTCGCCCATCGATTTGGTGGTGAAGTTTTCCAGCTCCTTGCGGATCGCGGACAATTCGGCGCCGAACACGGTCTCAAAATTGACGAACCGCCCGAGATTCCGCAGCGCCTCTTCGCGCTTGCCGTCGCCGAGCAGCGAAATGATCCTGTCGCCTAGGCCTTCGAACGGCTCCAGTTGCGTGCGCATCGAGCCTAGCGAGCCCTGGATGCGCGACAGCAGCACGCGGTCTGTCACGTTGTTGCGCGGATCGACGACGGCGGCGCTCAGCTTCTTGTCGATGATATCCAGATCCATGACCAGGCGCTTGTCCAGGGTGCCGATCACATCCTTGACGCGCGCGGCCTCTTCCGGCGCGATCGTCGCGTCCCACGCCATCCGGCGCAGCTCCAGCTCGTATTGGAACGTACCGGTGTCGAAATCCGAAATCGCCAGCGTGATCGGTGCCAGATAGTCGACGATCGCGCCCAGCTCGTTCATGCTGCGCTCGTGCTGCAGAGCCGAAATGCCCACCGCGACGCCAAACAGCAGCAGCAGCACATAGGCGATCGCCAGGATCTTGAACCTGATCCTCATCTGCCTTCCCCTTGCCTTCCGGGCGGGTCGTCCTTCATGGTGATTACCATGACCGACCGCGATTCGATAGCCGATCTGCCCAAGTCCCTGCCGCGCGCGGCGCTGGTCACCGGCGCCGCCAAGCGCCTGGGCCGCGCCATGGCCGAGGACCTCGCGCGCGCCGGCTTCGCCGTGGCCGTGCATTACAACAGCTCCGTCAAAGAAGCGAAGGAGGCGGCGCGCGCGATCGAAAGCCGCGGCGGCAAGGCCGTGGCGCTCAAGGCCGACCTGGCCCGGGAAGCCGAGGTCGAAACCTTGGTTGCCCGCGCGGTCAAGGCGTTGGGGCCGCTTGGCTTGCTGGTCAACAACGCCTCGACCTTCGAGCGCGACGCGGCGCTCAACGCGACGCGCCGGTCCTGGGATTTGCATATCGAGTCGAATTTGCGCGCGGCTTTCGTGCTGTCGCAAAATTTCGCGCGCCAATTGCCGCGCAAAGCCGAAGGCGTGATCGTCAATATGCTGGACGAGCGCGTGTTCAGCCTGACGCCGCATTTCATCAGCTACACGGTCAGCAAATACGCGCTGTGGGGTTTGACGCGGACCCTGGCGCTGGCGCTGGCGCCGCGCATCCGCGTGGTCGGCATCGGTCCCGGCCCCACGCTGCCCAGCCCGCACCAGACCCAGACGCAGTTTCGCCGCCAATTCGAGGCGATGCCGCTGGGCCGCGGCGCGAGCCCGCAAGAAATCTGCGCGGCGTTGCGTTTCCTGATCGGCGCGCGCGCCATGACCGGCCAGATGATCGCGATCGACGGCGGCCAGCATCTCGCTTGGTCGCAGGCGCCGAAAGGCGAAGACGCGCTGGAGGAATGAACCAGGGCGCCTGCCAAACCCATCGCCGCGCGGTTTCTAAACCTTTGTTCGCGCGGAATTATGTCGGTGCGAAATCGAGTTACCCTCAGGCCGTGGATGTCGGCCTGCGGCACGCCCGCAACAGGCGCCAAGACGACGACGCAATGGATTGCTGGCAACTTGTTTACGATTGACTTTGCCGGATCGCAGGAAACACAAATCAAATCAACGAAACGGACCAGTTTGCCTATAGAATAGGCATTGTAATGAAACTGGCGCATTTCATCGATGTGGCAGTTCTGCGCGCCGGTTTGCCAACAGAGTTATCCCCAGAATGAGTGGATATCGATTCGGCGCCGATCCCATGCCCACTTGGGTTTCAGCCGGTGGCCGCCACAAGGAATTGACGCGATTTCGCGCCGCTACGGCGCTCCCGGCTAAGAGCGCGCTACAATCCCCAGCTTGCGCGAGGCGGAGAACGAAACTTGGCCGATAGCATCGATCTGCTGACGCAGCTCGCCATCAAGCACGGCACCGACAAATGGGGGCTGCATTTCTACACGCCGGTCTATGACGAGCTGTTCCGGGAAATCCGATTGAAAGAGTTGAAAATCCTGGAAATCGGCGTCGGCGGCTACGGCTACAAGAACTTCGGCGGCGAATCCCTGCGCATGTGGGCGGACTATTTCCCCAACAGCCGGATCGTCGGCATCGATATCGAATACAAGGAATTGAAGCTGCCGGCCAATGTGCATTACGAGCACGGCTCGCAGGTCGATACCGGCTTCCTCGACCGGGTTGCCCGGAAATACGGAAAATTCGACATCGTGGTGGACGACGGCAGCCACCGGCCCGATCACGTCATCGCCAGCTTCCAGTTCCTGTTCCCGCGCATGGCGGAACGCGGGTTCTACGTCGTCGAGGACACCCAGACCGCCTTCTGGCCGAAATGGGGCGGAACCGAGAACGGGGCGAAGCTGCTCGGCTTCATCGCCGCCGCGATCCAAAGCCTGCACCGCTCGGAAATCAGGCTCGCCAAGCCCGATTACGAGCCAGCGGAATTCCTGAAGAACGTGAAATCGGTCAAGGCCTTGCACAATCTGCTGATCGTCGAAAAGGGCGACAACAGCGCGCCGTCGTATTTCAAATTCGATCCCGATCACCCCGCCGCGAAATTCGCGCTGCAAACCATCGAAGACCGGATTGCGGCCGAGCCGACGCCGGCCGCCTATGCCCAGTATGCCGCGGTTCTGAGCCAATCCGGCCGGGTGGAAGACGCGCTAGCGGCGATCGAGAAGGGCTTGCAGATCTGGAACGACGAGCCAAATCTCCTGCTTGGCGGCTTCGAGATAGCCAAGGCGCGGGGCCAGCCTCAGCGCGCGCTGGGCTTCATCACCCGGCTTAAGGCCGAGAGCGCCGATCCCCTGGTCGATCACGAGATGAAAAAACTGCGGCAGACCAAATGAACCCCGCCGGACCGAAACAAGCGCCGCCGCCCGAACCGGCCGAGCAGGTGGGCGTGCCGCTGCCGGCCTCGGTGCCGCGCGCCGATCCGCGCGCCGAGCCCAAGCGCCGGCGCAAGATCGTGCCCGACCTCGTGCGCGGCACCGGCGTGATCGAGGCGCATCTCAAGCAGCTGCCGTCCTCGCCGGGCGTGTACCGCATGCTCGACGCCAACGGCGACGCGCTTTACGTCGGCAAGGCCAGCAACCTTAAAAAGCGCGTCGCTTCCTATGCCCAGACCGCGAAGCTGGCCTATCGCCTGTCGCGCATGGTGTCCGAGACCGAGACGATGGAGTTCGTCACGACCCATACCGAGGTCGAGGCGCTGTTGCTGGAAAGCAACCTGATCAAGCGGCTGAAGCCGCGCTACAACATCCGGCTGCTGGACGACAAGTCGTTCCCCTACATCCTGGTCACGGGCGGCCACGATTTTCCGCGCGCGGTGAAGCACCGCGGCGCGCGCAACGCGCCCGGGCAGTATTACGGCCCGTTCGCCTCGGCCCAGGCGGTCGCGCGCACCCTGGTGGCCCTGCAGCGCGCGTTCCTGCTGCGCAACTGTTCCGACAGCATGTTCGCCACGCGCACGCGGCCCTGCCTGCAATACCAGATCAAGCGCTGCGCCGCGCCTTGCGTCGCGCGCATCGACAAACAGGCCTACGGCGCGCTGGTCGATCAGGCGCGCGACTTCCTCGGCGGCCATAGCCGCGAGGTGCAGGAACGCTTGGCCGGCGAGATGCGCTCGGCCAGCGAGGCGACGGATTTCGAGCAGGCCGCCCGGCTGCGCGACCGCATCAAGGCGCTGGCCCATGTGCAGGGGCACCAGGACATCAATGTCGCCGCGCTGGACGAGGCCGACGTGATCGCCGCGCATCAGCAGGGCGGCCAGACCTGCGTGCAGGTGTTCTTCTTCCGCGGCGGCGGCAACTACGGCAATCGTGCCTATTTCCCGAACCACGACAAGAACGACGAACCGGCCGCGGTGCTGGCCGCGTTCCTAGGCCAGTTCTACGACAACAAATCGCCGCCGCGCCTGATCCTTCTCAGCCACGACGTGCCGGAGCAGGCGCTGATCGCCGAGGCGCTGGCGGTCAAAGCCGGGCACGCCGTTGAATTGTCGACGCCCAAGCGCGGCGCCAAGCTGAACCTGGTCGAGAACGCCGTCATCAACGCGCGCGACGCGCTGGGAAGGCGGCTTGCCGAAGGATCGAGTCAGCGCAAGTTGCTGGAAGGGTTGGCGGCAGCGTTCGGGCTGGAGGGGCCGCCCGCGCGGATCGAGGTCTACGACAACAGCCATATCCAGGGCCGCGACGCCTATGGCTGCATGATCGTCGCCGGGCCGGACGGATTCATGAAAGGCCAGTACCGCAAGTTCCTGATCCGCGAGGCCAAGCCCGGCGACGATTACGCCATGATGCGCGAGGTCCTGAACCGGCGCTTCGCCCGCGCGGTGAAGGAAGACCCCGAGCGCGCCAACGGCACCTGGCCCGAGCTGGTGCTGATCGACGGCGGGCAGGGGCAGTTGGGCGTGGCCGAAGAGGTGCTCGGCGAACTGGGCATCGACGACGTGGCCCTGGCGGCGATCGCCAAGGGGCCGGACCGCGACGCCGGCAACGAGCAGTTCTTCCTGCCGGGCAAGGCGCCGATGCGGCTTGAGCCGCGCGACCCGGTGCTGTACTTCCTGCAGCGACTGCGCGATGAGGCGCACCGCTTCGCCATCGGCACGCACCGCGCCAAGCGCCTGAAGGGGGTGGTGCGCTCGGCGCTGGACGAGGTGCCGGGCATCGGGGGAAAGCGCAAGCGCGCGCTGCTGGAGCATTTCGGCTCCGCCAAAGCCGTAGCCGCCGCAGGGCTTTCCGATCTCGAATCAGTGAAGGGAATCAGTGGGGCGGTGGCCAAAAAAATCTATGACCATTTCCACGCCGGCAGCTAGAATGCCTGGGTTGCGCGTGCGCCGGCGCGGGGCTGGACCCTCCCGGCTGCCCCCTTGTCCCAAGGCCCGATGGCGATGCTGACCAGCCTGCCGAATCTGCTGACCTTGTCGCGCGTCGGCGTGATTCCGCTGATCGTGGCGCTGTTCTACGTGCCCGGCGACTGGCCGCGCTATGTCGCCTGCGTTCTGTTCTCGGCCGCGGGCTTCACCGACGTGCTGGACGGGTATGTCGCGCGCTCGCGCCGCGAAATCTCGTCGCTCGGCCGCGTGCTCGACCCGATCGCCGACAAGCTGTTGGTGGTCTCGACCATCGGCATGCTGCTGGCGTTCGACCGTATCGCCGGCTTGGCGGTGCTGGGCGCCGTGGTGATCCTGTGCCGCGAGCTTCTGGTCTCAGGCCTGCGCGAGCTCTTGGCCGACATCAACCAGCGTCTGCCGGTCACGCGCCTGGCGAAATGGAAAACCGCGATCCAGATGGTCGCGCTGGGTTTCCTGATCGTCGGCGACGCGGGCTTTGAATTCCTGCCCGTGGCGGGGATCGGCGAAACGCTGCTGTGGATCGCCGTCGGGTTGACGCTGGTCACGGGCTATATCTATTGCCGCGCCGCGTTCGGCTCGGTGACATCGACCCGCCGCCGCCGCCGCGAGCAACCCGCGGGCAAGGTGGCCAAGCAAGCCACATCAGCAGGCTGAAGCCCGGCCCGGCATCGGGCGCGGCATGGCGATGCGCATCTTCGGCCTTGCGGGGTGGAGCGGCAGCGGCAAGACCACGCTGATGGTCAAGCTGCTGCCCGAACTGGTCGGGCGGGGCTTGCGGGTTTCCACCATGAAGCACGCGCATCACGACTTCGACGTCGACCAGAAGGGCAAGGACTCCTACGAGCACCGCCAAGCCGGCGCCACCGAAGTGATGGTCGCTTCGGCGCGGCGCTGGGCGCTGATGCACGAATTGCGCGGCGCGGCCGAACCGGCGCTGGAAGAGCTGATGAAAAACATGTCGCCGGTCGATCTGCTGATCGTCGAGGGCTTCAAGGCGCACGCGCACGACAAGCTCGAGGTGCATCGCCCCGCGCTCGGCAAGCCGCTGCTGTGCCGCGATGACACGCGCGTGGTGGCCATCGCCAGCGACGCTGCCGTGCCCGGCCTCAGCCTGCCGCGTCTCGACCTGAACGACATCCCCGCGATCGCCGATTTCGTGATCGCGCATTGCGGCCTCAAGGGACGGGCCCGATGGCGCAATTGAGCGACGACTGCTTCGCTTTCGGCGGCAAGCTGATGACCGTGGCCGAGGCCTGGGCGCTGCTGTCCCAGCGCCTGACGCCGGTCGTGGAGACGGAGCGCGTGAAGCTCGCCGCCGCCGTGGGCCGCGTGCTGGCCGAGGACCTGACCGCGCCGGCCGATATACCGCCGCACGACAACGTGGCGGTGGACGGCTATGCGGTGCATTTCGACGATCTCAAACCGGGCGAGGACACGCGCCTGCCCTTGGCCGAGGGCCGCGCCGCCGCAGGGCATCCGTTCGACGAGCAGGTTCCACGCGGGCGGGCGTTGCGCGTGTTCACCGGCGCGGTCATGCCGCAGGGACCGGACACGGTGATGATGCAGGAGGATTGCGTCGCGGAGAAAGACGCCGTCGTGATCCGACCGGGCATCAGGCGCGGCGCCAACCGGCGCAAGTCGGGCGAGGACGTGAAGATGGGCGTGGTCGTGTTGAAGCGCGGCCGGCGCCTGCGCCCGCAGGACGTGGGCATGGCGGCGGCGCTGGGGCGCACCGAGCTTCCGGTGTACCGCCCCTTGCGCGTGGCGCTGTTCTCCACGGGCGACGAGCTCATTGAACCTGGCAAAGCGCTCCCAGCCGGTGCGATCTACGATTCCAACCGCTACACGCTGATGAGCCTGCTGGGCGGCTTGGGCTGCAGGGTCACCGATTTCGGCATCCTGAAGGACCGGCTAGACGTGGTGCGCGACGCCCTTGCAAACGCGGCGAAGGGTCACGATCTGATCGTTACGTCCGGCGGCGTATCCACGGGCGACGAGGATCATGTGAAAGCGGCGGTCGAGGCGCAGGGCTCTCTGTATGTCTGGCGTCTGGCGATCAAGCCGGGCCGTCCGGCGGCGCTGGGGCAGGTCGGCCGCGTGCCGTTCCTGGGCTTGCCCGGCAATCCGGTGGCGGTGATGGTGACCTTCTACGGCCTGGCGCGCGCGATGGTGCTGCTGCTCGGCGGGGCCGATCCCAAGCCGCCGCAGCGCTTTTCCGTGCGCGCGGGCTTCGCCCACAAGAAGAAGCCCGAGCGGCGCGAATACTTGCGCGCGCGGCTCGAGCGCGCCGCCGACGGCGCGCTGGTGGCGCAGCGCTTTCCGCGCGACGGGGCCGGCATATTGTCATCGATGGTGGAAAGCGACGGGCTGGTCGAGCTGCCCGAGGACTTGACCCAACTCAGCGCCGGCAGCATGGTCGATTTCCTTCCGTTCAGCGAGGTTCAGCGATGAAAGTGCTGTATTTCGCCTGGCTCAGGACGCGCGTCGGTCACGCGGAAGACGCGATCGACCTACCCAAGAACGTCACCGATGTGCGCGGCCTGATCGAGGTGCTGCGCGCCAAGGGCCCAAACTACGCCACGGCGCTGAAGGACTTGAACACCGTGCGCGTGGCGGTGAACCACGACTACGTGAAGCTCGACCATTCCTTGAAGCCGACCGACGAGGTGGCTTTGTTCCCGCCGGTCACAGGCGGGTAAGGCAGCGGCGATGCACCCCTTCGCCGTCATCCTGAGGAGCCCATTTACGTCGTTCTTCGAGACGCGCTCATTGGGCGTTCCTCAGGATGACGTGAAGGGGCGTCTCGAAGGGGACAGCGAAGGGTGGCTTCGACGGGGGCGGGGATGATCCGCGTTCAGCGCGAGGATTTCGATCCGGGCGCCGAGATCGCCGCGCTGACCAGGGGCCGCGCCGATATCGGCGGCGTGGTCAGCTTCACCGGCATCGTGCGCGATCTGGCGGGCGACCGGAAAATCGGCGCGATGACCCTCGAGCACTATCCCGGCATGACCGAGAAGCAGTTGGCCGAGATCGACGCCGAGGCCAATCGCCGTTGGCCGCTCGCGGCGTCGCTGGTGGTCCACCGCTACGGCAAACTTTTGCCCGGCGACCGCATCGTGCTGGTAGTGACGGCCAGCCCGCACCGCGACGCCGCGTTCGACGCCTGCCGTTTTCTGATCGACTGGCTCAAGACCAGGGCGCCGTTCTGGAAGCTGGAAGAAACCGAGGCCGGCGCCGATTGGGTCAAGGCTCAAGCCGACGACAACGCGGCGGCGGCGCGCTGGGAGAAGCCGGCGAGCAAACGTCCGCGCGCGGCGGAATAATCACCCGCCCATGGGCCGCAGCGGGTCGAACACGCGCACCGCTTCGCCGGGCCTGGGCGGCTTCAGCCAGGCCGGGTTTTTCAGCGCCTCCCTGGCGTCCTCGTATCCCGTCTGCCAGCGCTCGCGCATCGAGGTGACCGAGAACTCGTAGTCCTTGGACTGCGACTCGTCGTATTTGCTGCGATAGATCAGGTGCACGATGTCGAACACGCGGTCGGCGGCGAACGCGCTGAGCCGTTTGACCGCGTGGTGATCGCGGCTTTCCGCCGGCAGCATCGCCAGAACTTCCGTCACCGAGCAGCGCAGGTCCAACAGCCGCTTGCCCATTTCGGTCATCAGGCGCGTGCGGCTGGAATAGCCGATGTCCTTGTGCCGCTCCATCGCGTCGGCCAGGTTGGCCGGCACCGGGCCGCGCGCGCTGAACAGATCGACCTGGAAAGCCAGCGTGCCGTCGCTGGTCTCGTCTTCCAGTATCCGCATCAGCGGCGTGTTCGACACGATGCCGCCGTCCCAGTACCAGCGCCCGCCGATCTCGACCGGCGGCAGGCCCGGCGGCAACGCGCCGCTGGCCATGACATGCTCGGGTCCGATGCGCTCGGCCGATTTGCGTCCCTTCGGGCGCGTGTCGAAATACTTGTAGTTGCCCAGCTCCACGTCCACGGCGCTGATGCTGTAGCGCATCTCGCCGTCGTTCAGCCGGTCGAAATCCACCAGCTCGCCCAGGGTGGCGCGCAAGGGCGCGGTGTCGTAATAGCTCGTCACTTTCGCCAGTTTCGGCGGCAGAAGCCAGGGCGGCGGCAGGCGCGGTTCGAAGAATCCCGGGCGGCCGCCCAGCACGGTCAGCGCTGAACTGATCTCGTTGAACAGATCGCGCAGCTCGAAGGGCACGATCGGCTCGAGCCACCCTGGCTGGGCCGACACCGTTTCCCAAAACTGGCGCAGTCGCTCCAGCCGCCGCTCGCGCGAATTGCCGGCGATGATCGCCGCGTTGATCGCGCCGATCGACACGCCTGAAATCCAGTCCGGCTCGCAGCCCGTCTCGTACAGCGCCTGGTACACGCCGCATTGATAGGCGCCCAGCGCCCCGCCGCCCTGCAGCGCCAGGGCCGTGCGCTTATGATGCGCTGCGCGCGGCGGTCGCGGGCCGAGGGAGGGTTGCGGCTTGGCCATCGACCCATCCTAAACGCAAACGGCCGGCAATGCCGCCAGCCGTCCGACTTTAGCTCGGTCGCGCGCGGCGTTCATTCCGCGGCTTGCGCGTTGCCCCACTTCGCCGGCTCTTTGGTGAGCTGAGTGAAGTCGTCGATCAGCTGCTTGGTGATGCGGCCGGGCGTGAATTTATGCTCGCCGTTGCCGACTTCGCTGACCGGCGTGATCTCGGCGGCGCTGCCCGTCAGGAACACTTCCTGCGTTTTTTTCAGTTCCTCGGGCATGATCGCGCGCTCGACCACCTTGATCTGACGCGCACGCGCCAGGCCGATGACGGTGCGGCGCGTGATGCCGTCGAGAAAACAGTCGGGCGTCGGCGTGTGCAATTCGCCGTTCTGCACCAGGAACAGGTTGGCGCCCGTCGCCTCGGCCAATTGCCCGCGATAATCAAGCATCAGCGCGTCGGCAAAGCCCTGGCGCTCGGCCTCGTGCTTGCTGATGGTGCAGATCATGTACAGGCCCGCGGCCTTGCTGGCGACGGGCGCTGTGCGCGGGTCGGGCCGGCGGTATTTCGCCCAAGCCAGGCGGATGCCCTTCATCCGCTCCTCGGGCTTGAAATACGAACCCCAGTCCCAGGCCGCGACCGCGAAATGGATTTTGCTCGCCTGCGCCGACACGCCCATCATCTCGCTGCCGCGCCAGGCGATCGGGCGCACATAGCCGTCGACGAGCTTGTTGGCCTTCAGCGTCTCGTTGCAGGCCTTGTCGATCTCGGCCGCGGAATAGGGAATCTTGAAGTCGAGTATCTCGGCCGAGCGCACCAGGCGCCGGCTATGCTCGTTGAGCTTGAAGATATGCCCGCCATAAGCGCGCTCGCCCTCGAACACGGCCGAGGCGTAGTGCATGGCGTGGGTCAGCACATGCAGGTTGGCCTCGCGCCACGGCACCAGCTTGCCGTCGAACCAGATCCAGCCGTCGCGGTCGTGATAGGGCTTGGTGCTCGCTGCCATGGGCCTTTTCCTTGGTTCTGGCCGGAATTGCGCGTCCGGCGGGTTTTACGTAACGGAATGTCGCATTTGGCTTGCCTTGGGTAACATTCTGCGTCATAAATGTCAACATGGCTGACGTAAACAACCCCGGCCTGAACCTGCTGTTCCTGCGCGACGAAGAGCTGCGCCAGGGCATCGAACTGCTGTTTTTCGCCTATCGCGACTTCACCGCCGAGCCCGACGCAATCCTGGCGAAATACGATTTCGGCCGGGCGCATCACCGCGTGATCTATTTCACCGGCCGCAGCCCGGGCATGACCGTGGGCGAGCTCTTGGGCATATTGCGCATCACCAAGCAAAGCCTCAGCCGGGTGCTCGGTCAGTTGCTGAAGCAGGGCTTCATCCAGCAGAAGACCGGCTCGCGCGACCGCCGCCAGCGCCTTTTGTATCTGACCGAGAAGGGCGCGGAGCTGGAGCGCCAGCTATCGGCCGAACAGCGCGCGCGCATCGCCCGGGCCTATCGCGCCGCCGGCGCCCAGGCCGTGGAGGGCTTCCGCAAGGTGATGCTGGGCATTATCGGGCGCGAGGAGGACCGCCGCCGCTTCGCGTCCAAGGCGGGGGCGGCCCCCGGCATCGCCAAGCCCGGCCAGGGCACCGGCACCCAAGGTTAGGTCGGCACCCCGGGGCCGCGAGCCGGGGTATAATCGCGCGCGATGGACGATACCCAGCCGCATATCCTGGTGGTGGACGACGACAACCGCCTGCGCGGGCTGTTGCGCCGCTATCTGGGCGATAACGGCTTCCGCGTCTCCACCGCCGGCAGCGCTGCCGAGGCGCGCAAGCATCTCGAAAGCCTGGATTTCGACCTGCTGGTGTTGGACGTGATGATGCCCGGCGAAACCGGCTTCGCGCTGACCGAGGCGCTGCGCAAGAACAGCGCCGTGCCGATTCTGATGCTGACCGCGCTGGGCGAGGCCGACAACCGGATCGAGGGGCTGGAGCGCGGCGCCGACGATTATCTGCACAAGCCGTTCGAGCCGCGCGAGCTGGTGCTGCGTCTGCGCGCCCTGCTGCGCCGCTCGCAAACCGCCGCCAAACCCGCCGCCGCTGCGCCGGTTGAGATCAAGCTCGGGCTGCTGCGCTTCGATCCCGCGCGCCTGGCGCTGACGCGCGGCGAGGCGGCGGTGAAGCTGACCACGGCCGAAAGCGCGCTGCTGCGCGTGCTGGCGGAAAAACCGGGCGAGGTCATAAGCCGCGAGGACCTGACCGTCCGCGCCGAGATCGCCGGCGGCGCGCGCGCGGTCGACGTTCAGGTCACGCGGCTCAGGCGCAAGATCGAGACCGACCTGAAATTTCCGCGCTACCTGCAGACCGTGCGCGGGCGCGGCTATGTCTTGAGGCCGGACTGATGCCCACGCCCGTCACGCGCTGGATGAAGCGGGCCCTGCCGCATTCGCTGTTCGGCCGCTCGCTGCTGATTATCGTCATGCCGCTGATCCTGGTGCAGGTGATCTCGACCTACGTGTTCTACGACCGGCACTGGTTCACCATGACCAAGCGGCTGGCCGGCGGCGTGGCGGGCGATATCGGGCTGGTGATCGACCAGCGCGCGGCCCTGGGCAACGACCAAGCCTGGCAGCGCACGTTCTATACGGTGCAGGTGGACACCGAGTTGGTGGTGTATTTCCGCAAGGCCGAGATCCTGCCCAACCGGCCCGAGGAAGATCTGTTCGGCTCGCTCGACGACATTTTCCGCGATGCGCTGCGCGAGCGGGTGCGCCGGCCGTTCCAGGTCGACTGGCCCACGACCGAAGAACGCGACATCACCGTACACGTGCAGCTCGCCGACGGCGTGCTCAACGCCGTAGTGCCGCGCCAGCGCCTGTACAGCTCGACCACCTATATTTTCATCCTGTGGATGGTGGGCTCGTCGCTGCTGCTGTTCGCGGTGGCGGCGGGGTTCATGCGCAACCAGGTGCGGCCGATCCGCCGCCTGGCCCAGGCCGCCGACAGCTTCGGCAAGGGCCGCGACCTGCCCGATTTCCACCTCAGCGGCGCGACCGAGGTGCGCCGCGCCGGGGCGGCGTTCATCGAGATGCGCGAGCGCATCCGCCGCCACGTGCAGCAGCGCACCGACATGCTGTCGGGCGTGTCGCACGATCTGCGCACGCCGCTGACGCGCATGAAGCTGCAGCTCGCCATGCTGGGTCCGTCGCCCGAGGTCGACGATCTGCGCACCGACGTGACCGAGATGGAGCGGATGATCGAGGGCTACCTGGCTTTCGCGCGCGGCGAGGGCGGCGAAACCCCGGTGCCGACCGAGCTCAAGGACTTGTTGGACGAGGTGGTGGCGACGGCCGGCCGCGAGGGCGTGCCGGTGGACCTCGAGATCCGCGAGCCGATCAAGCTGCCGCTGAAGCCCCAGGCCTTTCGCCGCGCGATCAGCAACCTGGTGGCCAATGCCGGCAAGTTCGGCAAGCGCGTCTGGATCACCGCGACGCGTCGCGGCGACGTGGTCGAAATCCTGGTGGACGACGACGGGCCGGGCATTCCGGCCGAGCAGCGCGAGGAAGTGTTCCGCCCGTTCTTCCGCCTGGAAGGCTCGCGCAATCCCGAGACCGGCGGGGTGGGGCTGGGGCTCACCATCGCGCGCGACGTGTTCCGCGGCCATGGCGGCGACATGACGCTGGACGACTCGCCGCGCGGGGGCCTGCGCGCCTGCGTCCGGCTGCCGGCGTAAAGCCCTCACCCGCCTCCACTTCGCTTCCGCTCAGTGTCGGCACCCTCTCCCATCTGCGATGGGCGAGGGCTCGAAACCCCTCGCCCGCGTCAGCGGGAGAGGGAGGGACCCATCGCGTTAGCGATGGGAGGGTGAGGGTGGCTGCTCCTTTTTCGCCGTCACCAGATAGCGCCAGGGCGTGCCGGGATCGAGCGCGTCGGACGGCCAGCAGGTCGCCAGCACCAGCCGCGCGCCGCTGTTCGAATCGCCCGGGCTTTTGAGCGCGCCCAGAACGTTCGGCGCGGCCAGCGCCGGCCCGAGGGCAAGCCCCAGGATCAGCAGCAGCACGGCCAGGATCATGTTCAGGAAATGGTCGCCGATCGCCGAAAGCTTGTTCGGCGAGGTGGCGGCCGCCAGGTTCGACATGAAGTCCCTCCGTTCATGCTTGGCCGTCGGGGCAGTTCCCGGTGCCGAGCATCCAAACAGAGGGGAATGGCGGCCTTGCGTCCGCGGCGCGGCATTGCGCGGCGGATTTGATGGCGGATCGCGGCGATTTGTGGCGCCAGCGCGGCAAGTATGGCTTGCCGCCGGCGCGGGTCCGGCAACCGGGCCGCCTGATCGCGCCTGATTCCGGTCTGATCCACGGATGGCGGTCCTCTGCCATGCGCCTAGGCGCGGGCATCGCGCCTTGCGCTTCGGGGCCTGCGGCCTTAGTTTGGCGCCGTTTTTCCGGCCCCATCAGCCTGGAATCCGTGCCATGGCCTTCCTCGCCGACCGCCTCAGCAACATCAAGCCGTCGCCGACCATCGCCGTCACCACCAAGGCGATGGAGCTGAAGGCGGCGGGCCGCGACGTGATCGGGCTCGGCGCGGGCGAGCCGGATTTCGACACGCCAGACAACATCAAGGAAGCGGCGATCCGGGCGATTCGCGCGGGCGAGACCAAATACACCGCGGTCGACGGCACGCCGGCGCTGAAAAAGGCGATCAGCGGGAAATTCAAGCGCGAGAACGGCCTCGACTACAAGCCGAACCAGATCACGGTCGGAACCGGCGGCAAGCAGGTGCTGTACAACGCGCTGGTCGCCACGCTGAACAAGGGCGACCAGGTGGTGATTCCCGCTCCCTATTGGGTCAGCTACCCCGACATGGTGGCGCTGGCCGAGGGCACGCCGGTGATCGTGCAATGCGGCGAGAACAACGGCTTCAAGCTGACGCCCGAGGCGCTGGACGCCGCGATCACGCCCAAGACCAAATGGCTGATCCTGAACTCGCCCTCCAATCCCACGGGTGCGGCCTATTCGCGCGCCGAGATGAAGGCGCTGACCGACGTGCTGGTGCGGCACAAGCATGTCTGGGTCATGACCGACGACATGTACGAGCACCTGGTCTATGACGGATTCGAGTTTTCGACCCCCGCCGAGGTCGAGCCGCAGCTCTATGGCCGTACGCTGACGGTCAACGGCGTATCGAAGGCCTATTGCATGACCGGGTGGCGCATCGGCTATGCCGGCGGGCCAGCCGAGCTGATCAAGGCGATGGCGACGATCCAGTCGCAAAGCACCTCCAACCCGTCCTCGGTCAGCCAGGCCGCCGCGGTCGAGGCGCTCAACGGTCCGCAGGATTTCATTCCACGCAACAACGCCGCGTTCAAGGCGCGGCGCGATCTGGTCGTCGAGATGCTGAACCAGGCGCCGGGCATCCGCTGCCCGCGCCCCGAGGGCGCGTTCTACGTGTTCCCGTCCTGCGCCGGCACGATCGGCAAGAAGACTCCGGACGGCAAGACGCTCAAGACCGACGAGGATTTCGTCACCTATCTGCTGGAAGCCGAGGGCGTGGCGGTGGTGCAGGGCTCGGCCTTCGGCCTGGCGCCCTATTTCCGCATCTCCTACGCCACTTCGACCGAGGCGTTGAAAGACGCCTGCACCCGCATCCAGCGGGCGTGCAAGGCGCTGACGTAAGCCCACCATGAAATTTGCCGTCCTAGGCACGGGCGGAGTCGGCGGGTATTTCGGCGCCAAGCTGGCCGCTTCCGGCAACGACGTGACGTTCATCGCGCGCGGCGCGCATCTCGACGCCATCCGCAGCAACGGCCTCAAGGTGATAAGCGGTGGCGGCGACATGCTGGTCAAGCCCGCGCGCGCCACCGCCGACCCGACCGAGATCGGCCCGGTCGATTGCGTGCTGCTCGGCGTGAAACTGTGGGACCTGGACCAGGCCGCCAGGGCCTGCAAGTCCTTGGTCGCGGGTGATGGGGTCGCCGGCGGCGGTTTCGTGGTCCCCTTGCAAAACGGCGTCGACGCGCTGAAGCGTTGCGCGGCCGAGCTCGGCGCCGGCAAGGTCGTGGGCGGCATCGCCTATATCGCCGCGGTGATCGCCGAGCCCGGCGTGATCCGCCACGGCGGCGCGATGGCGCGCCTGGCCTTCGGCGAGGCCGACGGGCTTTCCTCGCCGCGCGTGCAGGGGCTGCTCAAGGCGTGCAAGGCGGCGGGCATCGACGCCGAAATCCCCGCCGATATCCTGGTGGCGCAGTGGCGCAAATTCGTGCTCCTGGCCTCGATCAGCGGCCTAACTTCGCTGGCGCGCCAGCCCATCGGCGTGCTGGCCACGGATCCCGATCTGCGCGCGGGATTGAAGCTCGCGATCGCCGAGGCGGTGGCGGTGGGCCGCGCCGCCGGCGTCGACCTGCCGGGCGACGCCGCCGACGCGACGCTGGCCACGATCGACCGCCTGCCGGCCGAGATGAAAACCTCGATGCAGCAGGACCTGGAGCGCGGCAACCGGCTCGAGCTGCCCTGGCTGTCGGGCGCCGTGTCGCGCATGGGCCGCGAGCTCAAGGTCCCCACGCCCACGCACGATCTGATCCACGCGGCGCTGCAACCGTATGCCGGGGGCGCAAAGCGCTGAGTCTTCGCAGCGATTCTTTCCCCCTTGCCGCCCCGCCGACGGGGTGGAAACATAGCGGGGCTAAAGAGGGAGCAAGGCCCGGGCGGCCGGGCGCCATAAGAACAAGAAGACGCGAGCAACAAGGTGGCCAGGCGGCCGCCCTGGGACATCCAAGAACAACCCAAGTCCCGGGAAAGGAATCGCTCATGCCCGCAGAAAGCCCCGCCACAGGAACCCAAAACGGCAGACAACCCAG
>JAHFPH010000045.1 GCA_023266845.1 Rhodospirillaceae bacterium | reverse complement strand
TACAGCTCGTCCTGCAGCAGCAGGTAGTCGCCTGGAAAATACATCTGCGTGACGAGGCGCGTGACGAAGGCCGGGCCGAACACCGAGAAATGCAGATGCTTTGCGCGCCAGGCGTTGAACGAGTTGCGCCAGGGATAATGACCCGGCTCGACCGTCAGGAACCGCCAGTTGCCGTCCTGGTCCGTGACCGCCTGGCCCTTGCCGGTGAAATTCGGATCGATCGGCGCGTCGTGCTGGTCGACCTCGTGGCGATAGCGGCCCGCCGCGTTGGCCTGCCACAGCTCGACCAGCGTGCCGGGAACCGGGCGGCCGTCTTCGTCCAGCACGCGCCCCGCGACGATGATGCGTTCCCCCACGGGGGCGCTTTTATGCTGGTGGATCAGGTCGGCCGAATCCGGCCCCGCCCAACCGCTGGCGAAGCCGGGTCCGGTCACTTCGCTCAACGTGTGCTCGATGCGGATCAGTTTGCCCTTGGGATGCCGTTTTTCGGTGCTGCGGTAGTCGGCATAGTCGTAAGCCGGCTGGGCGCGTTTGTTTTCGCGCGCATAGGGGATGGGATCGGTGCGGTTCACGTCGCGGCCTCCTTGTCGATTTCCTGGAAGATTTCGCGCGCCATGCGAAAGGCCGAATTGGCCGCGGGCACACCGGCATAGATCGCCACCTGCAGCAGCACCTCTTTCACCTCGTCGCGGGTAACGCCGGTGTTGCGGCTGGCGCGCAAATGCAGCTTGAACTCTTCCTCGCGGCCGAGCGCGGCGAGCATGGCAAGGTTCAGCATGCTGCGCGTCTTGCGCTCCAGGCCCGGGCGGGTCCACACCTCGCCCCAGCAATAGCGCGTGATGAAATCCTGAAACTCCGCGTCGAAAGGCGTCATGCGGCTGAACGAGCGCTCGACATGGGCCTTGCCCAGCACCGCCGTGCGCACGGCCAAGCCCTCGACATAGGTCTTCGGTTTTTCGGCCATGCTCGCCCCCCCTCCTTGCTCCGCCTGTCATCGCAGGCATTCTTCTAGCAGGCTCTAAGCCCCGTCAATGCGACCTCCTGGTACTGCTGCTGTGCAGAAGACTGTCAGCGGCTGCGCCAATCGCCGGCTATTGATTTTGTTGTAAACTATTGATCTAAAACATATATGACCGCATCGCTTGGTATTATTTGACGAAAATTTCTGGGCTGCTCCTCCGGTTGATTAGTATTGTATGAAAATCGCCATGTAAGGCCGTCAACCGCTTCGTAGCCGCTTTGGACCTACGCCGAAAGTTAACGGATGAGTCCAATTCCAAAACAGGCCGCGAACTTGACAGGGGTCTTAAGTCGTAGCGGTCATCAATGGCGATGCATTCGGTCCGTCCGACGATTCCATAGACGGCACCAATCTAAACGACATAATCGACGGTATCGACCAGAACGACATCCTGAACGGCGGTGCCGGCAACGACTCGCTGGATGGCGGCACGGGCTTCGATACGTTGAATGGCGGCGCCGGCAACGACAAGCTGACGGGCGGCGACGATGCCGATCTGCTCGTCAAAGGCATGACTTCGGGCGTGGATACGATCCTGGATTTCGACGCGCTGGCCGATCTGGACGGCGGCAATATCCTGACCGTGCCCTAGAGCCTACCCGGTTTCGCATCGCATTGCCCCGCCCGGTGCTATCCGCGCCGAGCGGCGGCGTTTTCAGGGCCGGGGTGCTGGGCGCTTTTTTGTAGACAATAGACAAAATCTGGCCAATCGTTGCGATGCGCCGTTTCCGGGCGGCGCGCAAAGACAAGAATCCTTGGGGAGGATTGGCTGGATGGGGATTCCCAGGGCGTCGACCGCCCTTGAACGCTTTCTCGTGCTCGACCTGACGCGCGTCAGGGCGGGGCCGACCTGCGTTCGCCAATTGGCGGACTGGGGCGCCAACGTCGTCAAGATCGAGACGCCCGAGTCGATGCAGGAAGGCGAAGGCATGGGTGGCCCGCGCTCGGGCTCCGACTTCCAGAACCTGCACCGCAACAAGCGCAGCATCACCCTCAACCTCAAATCGCCCGACGGCGTGGCCGCCTTCAAGCGCATGGTGGCGAAAGCCGACGTGGTGGTCGAGAATTTCCGCCCCGACGTGAAGGAGCGGCTGGGCATCGATTACTCGGCACTCAGCCGGATCAATCCGCGCATCGTCTATGGCAGCATTTCCGGTTTCGGCCAGGACGGGCCCTACCGCGACCGGCCGGGTTTCGACCAGATCGCCCAGGGCATGGGTGGGTTGATGTCGATCACCGGCAAGCCCGGCGACGGTCCGATGCGCGTGGGCATTCCCGTCGCCGACCTGACCGCCGGATTGTTCTGCGCCCTGGGCATCCTGGTGGCGCTCTTGGAGCGCGAGACCTCGGGCAAGGGCCAGTGGGTGCAGACCTCGCTGCTGCAGGCGCAGTTGTTCATGCTCGATTTTCAGGCCGCGCGCTGGCTGATGAAGGGCGAAGTGCCGAAACAGGCCGGCAACAACCATCCGACCTCGATCCCCACGGGCGTGTTCAAAACGAAGGACGGGCATATCAACATCGCCACCACCGGCCAGGCGATCTGGGACCGGCTGTGCAAGGCGATCGGCGCCGAGGCGCTGCGGAAGAACCCCGACTACGCGTCAGGCGCCCTGCGCTCGGCCAACCGCGACAGGCTGAATGTCGAGATCGACGGCTACACCGCCAAGAAAACCAGCGCCGAATGGGTGACGGCATTGAACGACGCCGGCGTTCCCACCGGCCCGATCTATTCCATCGACCAGGCCTTCGCCGATCCGCAGGTCAAGCACCTGGGCATCGCGCAAGCGATACCCACGCCCGACGGCGGCAGCCGCCAATTCGTCGGCCAGCCGATCATGCTGTCGCGCACGCCCAGCCGCGCCGCCGTTTTGCCGCCGGCGCTGGGCCAGCATACCGACGAGGCGCTGCACGAGTTCGGCTTCAGCGCCGACGAGATTTCCGCGCTGCGCCGCGCCGGCGCCGTCTAATTCACCGCGAGCCACAAGGAAACCGCCATGCCCGACACCGGACCGGTCAAGACCGACAAGATGCTTTCCCGCAAGGAAGGCAGCATCGGCTACATGATCTTCAACAACCCCGAGCGCCACAACGCCGTGTCGCTTGATATGTGGCAGGCGTCCGAGCGGATCCTGGAGGATTTCAAGACGGACGCCGATATCCGAGTGGTGGTGCTGACCGGCGCGGGCGGCAAGGCGTTCGTCTCGGGCGCCGACATTTCCAAATTCGAAAGCGAGCGCGCGTCGCAAGAGGCGGTCGCGATCTACAACGCGACCGTCGCACGCATGTACGCCGGCCTCTACGAATATCCCAAGCCCACCATCGCCATGATCCGCGGCTATTGCGTTGGCGGCGGCCTGGGGCTTGCCGTCGCCTGCGACATGCGGTTCTGCTCGGACAATGCGCGCTTCGCGCTACCCGCCGCCAAGCTTGGCCTGGGCTACGAATACACCAGCATGAAGCGTTGCGTGGATTTGGTGGGGCCTTCCTTCACCAAGGAAATCTTCATGTCGGCCAAGCAGTACGACGCGGCCGATGCGTTGCGCATGGGCCTGGCCAACCGCGTCGTGCCCGACGCCGAGCTGGAGGCGCAGGTGAAGGAATTCGCCGGCACGATCGCCGCCAACGCGCCGCTGACCGTGGCGTCGATCAAGGCGATCGTCACCGAGGCGCTGAAAGACCCCGGCGACCGCGACCTGAAGCGCTGCTCCGAGATGGTGCAGCGCTGCTTCGCCAGCAACGACTACATCGAGGGGCGGCGCGCGTTCATGGAGAAGCGTACGCCCAAGTTCACCGGGAATTGACGGGGACCGGGCATGACCGCCGGCACCGCCATCGGCGCCCACAAGGCGCTCAGCGCCATCGAGCTGGTGCAGTCCAAGTCGCTGGGCGCGCTGGTGCAGGACGCGCTGGTGCGCATGATCCTGGCGGGCGAGATCGGCGCCGGCGAGAAACTGAACGAGGTGGCGCTGGCCACGCGGCTGGGCGTCAGCCGCGGACCGGTGCGCGAGGCGTTCCGCGCGCTGGTGGAGGCCGGGCTGGTGCGCCAGGAAAAGAACCGCGGCGTGTTCGTGCGCGAGATCCAGCCGGAGGAAGCCGCCGAGTTGTACGAGCTGCGCGCGGGCCTGGACGAGCTCGCCGGCCGCGCTCTGGCCGGGCACGTTACCGACGCCGGCATCGCCGAATTGAAGGCGATGGTCGCGGAGATGGATCGCACGCGATCCATCGCGGAATATTTCCCGCTCAACATCCGTTTTCACGACAGGATCGTCGACATGGCCGGCAATCGCCAATTGCTGGCGGTGTATCGCCGGGTGATGAACGAGATGCACCTGCTTCGCCGGCGCGGCCTAGTGTTCGGCGGCGGGATGCGCGGCATGTCGAATGTCGAGCATCGCGCCATCGTCGCGGCGCTGTCGCGGCGCGACGCGAACGCCGTGGTCGAGGCGATGCGCCGTCACGTCCATGCCGGACACGAGCGCCTGCTGCTGACCACGCGGCCTGCCGCCGCCACGGCGGATTGAGGCGCGCATGGCCCGGGTCGCGCTCCGCAACCTGGTCAAGCGCTACGGCGATCTTGCCGTGGTCGACCGGATCAGCCTCGACATCGATCACGGCCAGCTCGTCTGCCTGCTGGGGCCGTCGGGCTGCGGCAAGACCACCACGCTGCGCCTGATCGCCGGCTTCATCGAGCCCACGGAAGGCGAAATTCAGGTGGGCGAGCGCGTTGTTTCGTCGCCCGCGCGCGCGATCGAGCCGCAGCTGCGCAATATGTCGATGATCTTCCAAAGCTACGCGCTGTGGCCGCACATGACGGTGATGGAAAACGTGGCCTACGGGCTGCGCCTGCGCAAGCTCGACCGCGACGTAATTCGCGACAAGGTGCGCGCGATCCTGAACATGACGAAGCTCGCCGAGTTCGAGGACCGTTACCCCGCCGATCTGTCGGGCGGTCAGCAGCAACGCGTGGCCCTGGCGCGCGCGCTGGTGGTCGAACCCGAAACGCTGCTGCTGGACGAGCCGCTCAGCAATCTCGACGCCAACCTGCGCGAGGAAATGCGCTTCGAGGTGCGCCGGCTGCACGACCAGTATCGCTATACGACGGTCTACGTAACCCACGACCAGGCGGAGGCGATGACCGCCGCCGACCGCATCGTGGTGATGAACAAGGGACGCATCGAGCAGACGGGTACGCCCGAGGAGATCTATCGCCGTCCGCGCTCCGAATTCGTGGCGCGCTTCATCGGCGGCGCCAATATCCTGCGCGGGCCAAGCCTGGATGCGAGGCACATGCGTTTCTCCGGCGTGGTGCTGCGCTGCGGCGACGCTGAGATCGCGCTCAACGGCCATGCCGCCTTGTCGATCCGGCATCACGACATCCGGCTTCTGGGGGCTCCGCCATCGAGCGCGGAGAACGTGGTGCCGGCCAAGGTCGCGCGCCAGGTGTTCCTGGGCGGCATGCGCGATTATCTGGTTGAAACCCACGACGGGACGCAATTGCGCGTGGTGACTTCCGCGGAGCACAGTTTCGCGCCGGGCAGCGCAGTGTGGCTGCACCTGCCGCCCGAAAGCTGCCGCGCGCTGGTGAGCTGAAAAGAAAACCGTAACGGAAGGATGGAGGAGACAGCGATGTCGAAATCATACGCGAAGACGAGTCTCGCCGCGATCGCCGCGACCGCGCTGGCGATGCTCGGCAATCCCGCGTCCGCCGCGCCGCCGGAACCCACCAAAGCCGCGCCGCAACTGATCGAAGCGGCCAAGAAGGAAGGCAAGGTCGTCTGGTACACCTCGGTCGATCTGCCCATGGCCGAGAAGATCGCGAAGGCGTTCGAGGTCAAGTATCCCGGCGTCGCGGTGCGCGTGGAGCGCTCCGGCGCCGAGCGCGTGTTCCAGCGCATCGGCCAGGAATACAGCAGCAAGATCTACGCCGCCGACGCGGTCAACAGCTCCGACGCCGCGCATTTCATCGTCTGGAAGCGCGACGGCTGGCTGATGGCCGATGTTCCCGAGGACGTGGCTAAATATTTCCCGAAGGACCAGCAGGACCCGGACGGCATGTTCGCCGCCTTCCGCGTCACGTTGAGCCCGATCGGCTACAACACCACCCTGGTGAAAAAGGAAGAAGCGCCCAAGAGCTTCAAGGACCTGCTCGACCCCAAATGGTCGGGCAAGATCGTCAAGGCGCATCCGAGCTATAGCGGCACGATTCTGACCGCCACGTACCAGACCGCGCGCGATATCGGCTGGGAGTATTTCGAGAAACTGTCGCAGCAGAAAGTGATGCAGGTGCAATCCGCGACCGACCCGTCGAAAAAACTGTCGGTCGGCGAGCGCGCGATTTCCGCCGACGGGACGGAATACAACCTGCTGCAATTGAAGGAAAAGGGCGAACCGATCGAGATCGTCTACCCGACCGAGGGCACCCCGCTGGTGGTCGGGCCCTCGGGCATCATGAAGAACGCCCCCAATCCCAACGCCGCGAAGCTGTTCAACCACTTCCTGTTCTCGGTCGAATGCCAGCAACTGATCGTCGATGTCGGCGGCATGCGCTCGTTCCATTCGCAGGTAAAGGAAAAGCCGGGCCGCACGCCGCTGAAGCAGATCAAGCTGATGAAGGAAGACCCGGCGGCGGTTGAAAAGCAGGTCGAGGAAATCAAGGCGCGCTACACCAAATATTTCAAGGTGTAGAGCGCGAGGCTCGACCACGGAGCGATGCGTTGACCGCCGCCGTCGCCGCTGGGTTGCCTGGCCGGCTGGGCAGGGTGGACCTGTCCCGGCCGGTCGTGCTTCTGCTGGCGGCGGTGCTGTGCCTTCTGATTGTTTTGCCCGTGTCCTGGTTGGTCTATTTCGCCTTTACCGACCGGGACGGCCTGCCGACCTTCGCCAACTTCGCCCCTCTTTTCAGCGACCCGGCCTATACCGAGCCGATGATCACCACGCTGGTGATATCGGTATCGGTGGGTTTGGCCTGCGCGGCCGTCGCCGCGCCGATGGGTTGGCTGGTAGCGCGCACCGACGTTCCCTTCGCCCGGACCATCCGCTCGCTGATCATGGCCTCGTTCGTAACGCCGCCCTTTCTCGGCGCCATCGCCTGGGAGATTCTTGCGGCGCCGAACAGCGGCATGCTGAACCAGTGGTACCGCGAGCTTACCGGGGCGCCGCCCGACCAGCATTTGTTCAACATCTATTCCCTCACCGGCGTCATCTTCGTCATCGCCTGCTACACGTTTCCCTATGTGTTCGTGCTGGTCGCCAACGCGCTGGAGCGGATACCGGGCGAGCTCGAGGACGCCTCGTCGATCCTGGGCGGGCGCGCCTGGCACACCGCCAGGCGCATCACCGTGCCCCTGGCGTTGCCGGCGCTTCTCGCGGGCTGCCTGGTGGCGTTCCTGCAGGCCATGACTCTGTTCGGCTCGCCCGCGATCCTGGCGCTGCCCGCGGGCTTTCACACCATGACCACGAAAATCTGGAGCCTGTTCCAATATCCGCCGAAACCGGGCCTGGCCGCGGCCTGTTCGCTGCCGCTCTTGCTGCTGACCGTCGTCTTGCTGCGCGCGCAGCACATGATCTTGGGCCGGCGCAGCTATCAGGTGATCGGCGGCAAATCGGGCGCGCCGCGCGTCATCCGGCTGGGGCCGTGGCGCTGGCTGGCGCTCGCCGTTTGCCTGATCGTGCTGCTGAACCCTGTCTTCCTGCCCTATCTGGGCCTTGTGAAGGCCGCGTTCACCCATGTGTTCTCGCAGCCGCTGACGCTGAAGAACCTGACGCTGGAGCACGTCGATTTCGTGTTCTTCGAATTCTCCTCCACGCGCCTTGCCCTCAAGAACACGTTCCTGCTCGGCATCCTCGCCGCAACGCTGGGCTCGGGTCTGGCGCTGGTGATCGCCTACGCAACGGCGCGCCGGGTCGTCGCCGGATATCGCGTGCTGGATTTTTTTGCCACCGCGCCGGTGGCGATCCCCGCCATCGTCCTGGGCGTCGGGTTGTTCCTCGCTTATACGCGGCCGCCTTTCGTGCTCTATGGCACGCTGTCGATTCTGCTGATCGCCTTCGTCACGATCCAGTTGCCGGCGGCGTACCAGCAGCTTCAGTCCGCTTTCCGCGCGGTGAACCCCGAACTGGAAGAAGCGAGCCGCATTCTGGGCGCCACGCGCCTGCAGGCCCTGCGGCACATCACCGCGCCCCTGTTGCGTTCGGGCGTGATCGCGGCCTGGTGCTTCATCTTCATCGGCACGATCCGCGAGCTGTCCGCGGCAATCATGCTGTTCACCGCCGACACCAAGGTGATTTCGGTCGTGATCTTCGACCTGAACGAGAACGGCCATCTGGGCCCGATCTCGGTCCTGGGCATCCTGATGCTGGTCATCACCTTCGCGGTGGTGACGCTGGCGAACCGCCTGCACGGCTCCGGCGCCTGGCGCGGGCAGCGCGTGACGGGATGACCGACCCCCTGCCCCGGCGCGCCGTCGCGGAAGAGCTGGCGGAACGCATCGCGTCGCTCGACGCCGGCGGTTTGCCGGCCGCGTTGCGGACGAAATGCGAAGACCTGCTGATCGACGTGATCGGCCTGTGCGTCACCGCGCGCAACCAGGACTATGTGAGGGCCGCGCTCGGCGGGCTGGACGACGACGGGCCCTGCACCGCCATCGGCCATGCGCGGACTTTAAGCGCGGCGGGCGCGGCGCTGGTCAACGGCACGGCGGCGCATGGCGAGGATTTCGACGACACGTTCGAAGGCGGGCCGGTGCATGCCGGCGCGGTGGTGGTGCCGGCCGTGCTCGCGGCGGCGGAGCGCCACAAGCTCGATGGGCGCGCGGCGCTGAAGGGCATCGCGGTGGGCTTGGAAATCACCTGCCGCGCCAGCACGGTGGTGCCAAAAGCGGTGCATAAATCGGGCTTCCATCCCACCGCCGTGCTTGGCACGATGGGCGCGGCGGCCGGCGTGGCGGCGGCGTTGGGATCGACCGCGCGGCAGATCGTCGACGCCCTTGGCACGGCCGGCAGCATGGCCAGCGGCATTATCGAGTATCTGGCCGAGGGCGCCTGGACCAAGCGCCTGCATCCCGGCTGGGCGGCGCAATCCGGCTTGCGCGCGGCGCTGCTGGCCCGCGCGGGCTTCAATGGACCGCGCACCGTGTTCGAGGGCACGCACGGGCTCTACAACGGCTTCGCGCATTCCACGACCGGCGATTGGGTCGCGCTGACCGGCGAGTTCGGCAGGCGCTGGGTGGCCGAGACCATCGCCTTCAAGCCCTATCCCTGCGGCACCATGACCCATCCCTATATCGATTGCGCCCGCCGGCTGGCGCAGCGCGGCGTCAAGTCAGCCGACATACGGGAGATCGTGTGCGAGGTGGCCGAGGGCACGGTGCATCGCCTGTGGGAGCCGCTGGCGGCCAAGCAACGCCCGAACAACGGCTATGCCGGGAAATTCTCGGGGCCTTATTGCATCGCCGCGGGTCTGGTGCGCGGCGGCGTGGGGCTGGGAGATTTCACCGACCGGGCGGTCGCCGATCCGGCGGTGCTGGCGCTGGCGGCGAAAGTGAAATTCGTGGTCGACCCGAACAATCCCTACCCCAACAACTATACCGGCCACCTGCGCGCCACGCTCAACGACGGGCGCGTGATCGAGGAGCGCCAGCCGCATTTGCGCGGCGGCGCGCACGAACCGCTGACCAGCGCCGATATCGCGGACAAGTTCGCCCGCAACGCGTTGCATGGCGGGTGGGGTAACAGTCGCATCGCAGCGGCGCTCGCCGCCGCGCGCGGACTGTTCAACGGTCCGGTCAAGCTCGACACATTCAGAGGGTAAGCCATGACGGATGACGGCAAGGAACTCACCGGCAAGGTCGCGATCGTCACCGGCGCCGGGCGCAATATCGGCCGCGCCATCGCCCTGGCGCTGGCCGAGGGCGGCGCCTCGGTCGTCGTGAACGCGCGCGCCAACAAGGCGGAAGCCGGGGCGGTCGCGGCTGAAATCGACAAGCTGGGCGGCAAGGCCATTCCCTTCATCGCCGACGTCACCGACGCCGGCGCCGTTGAGCGCATGGTGTCGCAGGCGGCGAAGCGCTTCGGGCGCATCGACATCCTGGTCAACAACGCCGCTGTTCGGCGCGAGGCGGCGCTCGACAAGATGACGTTCGAGGAATGGCGCGAGATCCTCGGCATCATCCTGGACGGCGCGTTCCATTGCGTAAAGGCCTGCCTGCCGCATCTGGCGGCCAGCGGCGCCGGCGCCATCGTCAATATCGGCGGCCTGACCGGGCATATCGGCGCCAAGGGCCGCGCCCATGTGGTGACCGCCAAGGCCGGCCTGTCGGGCATGACGCGCGCCTTGGCGCACGATCTGGCCGCGAGCCATGTGACCGCGAATTGCGTTTCGCCCGGGCTGATCGACATCGCGCGCGCGGGCGGCCAGCACCCGCACCATCACCTGGTCAGCCGCACCCTGGTCGGGCGCAGCGGCCTGCCCGAAGAGATCGCCTCGACCGTGCGGTTCCTCGCGGGCCCGAGGGCGCGCTACATCACCGGCCAGACGATCCACGTCAATGGCGGGGTCTATCTAGGCTGAGGCGCGAGCGGGCCTGACACGGCGCGCGGCCACCGGCGCGAACGTGCTGTTCACCTTCGCCCCCGACGACACGCCGGCCGTGAACGGCACGATTCTGGCCGCGCTGACCGCAAGCAACGTGCTATTCGCCTAGGCGCCGAGCAGAGCTTTGGCGATCGCTTCCCATTCCGCCTCCAGCGAGGTGCTGGCGGCGGGCTTGCCGGCCTGGCGGTACCAGTAGCCGGCGTTGCCCAGGTCGCCTTCCTTGCGGTGCAGATAGGCATGCACCCAGGCGCCCGGCTTGTCTTCCTTTTCCTGGGCGCATTCATGCGCCTTGTTCCAGTCGCCCTTGGCGTCCCACCACAGCGCCTTCAGCGCCGCGTCGAGCTCCGCGGGCGGGTCTTTCCTGGCCAGCGAGGTTCTGAAGCCGTTGAAATCCATGAGCTTGAAACGATCCCGGGGTGATCCCGGGGTAATGCCGGAATTCGCGGCATCACCCCGGATATGCGATCGCTCCGGCGTTACTGCGTCGGCCCGGACCAGGGCATGAGCGAGTCGTACTTGGCCTTGCGCTGCTCGGCCGCCGATTTCTTGTAGTCGTGCATGAACGGCGCCGATTCGAACGACCCGTAGCTGGGGTTCGCCGGCACGATCCAGTCCCGGCCCCAGCGATCCTTGTTGGCCTCGAACTCCTTCAGGCGCTCCGCCTCGGTGCCCTTATAGCCATCGGTGAAGTCGCCGAAATTGTCGCCCATCATCATCACGATGCGATAGCTCTTGGCGATGAAGGCGCGCCGCGTGCTCTTGGCCGAGCCCCAATCCGGCTGGTCCTTGGAAAACAGGAACGTATCGACGTTACCGCCCATCGGGAAGCCGAGCCTTTCCATGACTTTCTTGGTCGCGGGCTTTTCTTCCGTCGTGCGGTTCGAGACGTAGAACACCTTCACGCCTTTTGAATCCGCGTATTTGCAGAAATCGATCGCGCCGGGGATCGCCGTCGAGGTTTCCGAGTTCACGTACGCGGTCCAGGTCTTCGGGCTGAAGGTCTGACCCTTCGCCACCATCCAGGCCTGGTAGCCCGAGTTGTCGAGCAGCGTTTCGTCGCCGTCCAGCACGATCGCCGGCGGCAGATTGGCGAAATCGCCCTTCTGCTCGTTCGGCGCCGAGGTGAAGTTCTTGTCGGCCAGGAGCTGGTCGAGCCGAATTTTGGCCAGCGCGAAGATCGCCAGCGAATTGGCCTTGTACTCGACCGATTTCTGCATCCACAGCGTGGCGTTCAGAATGTCGCTTGGCTGCGCGTCCTCAGCGAATGCCGGCGTCGCGATTCCCAGGCCCAAGGCCAGGGCCAGCACCGTGGGCCAGCTTCCCTTGTTCGACGTAACGGTCATGCAATCCCTCCATGCGCGGGGCGGTTTCAGCCGGCCCCCGGTCGTCATATTTTAGCACCCCACGGCGATCCGTCGACTCCCGCGGGGACCGCAAACCCCCGTTGCGGCCATTGCCTGGACGCTTGCCTGAAAGGGCAGCTACTCTCTGCCGCCGCAATGCGCACACCCCTTCCCTGTTAAGGAGACTCCATGGTCACGCTGCCGCCCAACCGCCTGAAGCGCGCGCTCGCCGCCGGGCAGAAGCAGATCGGGTTTTGGCTGACGCTTGCCAGCCCGAACGCCACCGAAATCGCCGCCACGGCCGGCTTCGACTGGCTGCTGATCGACATGGAGCATTCGCCGAACGACCTGAACGACGTGATCCACCACCTGCGCGCGGCCGTGGGCGGCACGGCCGAACCCGTGGTGCGCATCCCCTGGAACGATCCTGTGACCGTGAAGCGTTTGCTGGACATCGGCGTGCGGTCGCTGATGTTCCCCTATGTGCAGTCGGTCGATGAGGCCAGGCGCGCGGTGGCGGCAACGCGCTATCCGACCGCGGGCATCCGCGGCATCGCCGGAACCACCCGCGCGACGGCCTATGGCCGCGTCAAGGACTATGTGAAGACCGCTTCCGACGAGATCTGCGTCGTGGTGCAGGCGGAAACGACCAAGGCGATCGACGCCGGCGCCGACATCGCCAAGGTCGAGGGCGTGGATTGCGTATTCATCGGGCCGAACGACCTGTCGGCCAGTATGGGCCATATCGGCAACATGGGCGCGCCCGACGTTCAGGCCACGATCGCGCGCGGCCTGGAGCGGATTCGGGCCGGCGGCAAGGCGGCGGGCATTCTGGAATTCAAGGAGGACGCGGCTCGCAAGTTCCTTGCGGCCGGGTTCCAGATGATCGCCGTGGGCGGCGACGGCGGCATGCTGGCGCGCGGCACCGAGGCGATGGCGCAACGCTTCAAGCAATAGGCAACAGCGCGCTAGCGCAGCAGGCTTTCCAGCAGCTTCGATTGCAACACCGCCCCGGCGGCGACGCCGTGCGCGGTGGCGTTCCAGTGACCGTCGCGCGGCCACTCGAACCGCTGGCGGTTCTGCCGGTAATGCGCCTGGAACGGCGGGTCCAGGTCGATGACCTCATAGCCCAGCGCCGCGGCCCGGCCGCGGAACGCGCGCCGCATCCGGTCGAAATACGTGCCCGCCCCCGCGGCTTCCGTTTCGGGATAGCGGAATCCGTCGAGCGTGAAGGTGATGCGACCGGGCGCGAGGCCCGTCATTTCGGGCAGATCGCGGAAGAACGCGTCGATCACCATGAGCGACGCCTTGATGCGCGGGTTGCCCGTATCGGCCGCGGTGTTGCCGGCATAGACCGGCGCCGGCGCCTGGGCGGGCGCGATCAGATTTTGCCAGCGCGACTCCAATTCGATCGCAACCTGCTTGACGTTGACGTTGAACGCCAGGTAGCGCGCCAGCGCGCTGTACGCGATGGTTTGCCGGAGAATCCCGGGCCGGTACTCGATCAGACTGAGGCGCAGTTGCCCGTCGAGCTGCGGCGCATAAAGCCAGAAGCCTTGGGCAATACGAAAACCCGCATGGCTTTCGTCGAAATCGTTGCCGACCACGTTGACGATCAGCGCTTGGGCGCCGTAGTCGCGCGCCGCAAGCCGCGCCCAGATCAGGTATTGACTCAGCGGCGCGCCCGAGGCGGCGAAGCTGTAGACCCTGAGCTTTCCGTCCAATGCCTTTGCCAGGCGCCCCTGGAGCGTTTCGGCAAAGGGCACCATCAGCGCCTCGATGTAGGAATCGCCGATCACCGCCAGAAGCGGTTTGCCGTCCTTGGCATAGTCCTGATCGTTCACGAAACCGGCGTTGTTGACCCGGCCGTGGTTGACCATGGCCAGATCCCAGTCGCGCGAATAGACGTAAGCGCGGTTAGGGGACAACCGGAACACGGGCTGCTCGGGCGTGACCGCAAGCGTACGCAGCCCCGAAGACACGGGCAGCAGCTGCAACGCGACCTCGGCCAAAACGGCGAACGCCGCCAATCCAATCGCGGCCGAGACGATCGCCAGCAGTATTTCCTTGCGCCCGGGCATCGGCAGTTCCGGCAGTTGCGGTTTTCGTGCCCGGTTTGTAGGCGGGAGAGGCCGCCAACGCAAGTCTTCGGGTGGACTTTACCTTGCAAACCCAATAGTTTACCGCGCGATGTGCGGCCTTGGCGGCGTCATCGACCCGAAACGCGGTCTTGGGCATGACCGCCTGCGTGAAATCGCGCAGGCGATGTCGCGTACCCTTGCCTATCGCGGCCCCGACGCCGAGGGGTTCCTGATCGAGCCTGAGAACGGCCTGGCCTTCGCGCATCGCCGTCTTGCCATCGTCGATCTTACTCCTACCGGCGCCCAGCCCATGAGTTCGTCCGACGGGCGCTATACCTGCATCTACAACGGCGAAATCTACAACTTCCAGGACTTGCGCGATGAGTTGCGCGCGGCCGGCCGGAAATTTCGCGGTACGTCGGACACCGAGGTGTTCCTCGAGGCGTGTTCCGAATGGGGGCCGGAGCGCGCGATCGCGCGGCTGAACGGCATGTTCGCCATCGTGCTGTGGGACGCGCGCGAACGCGCTGCGATTCTGGCGCGCGACCATCTCGGCATCAAACCGCTCTACTACGCGGCCACGCCCGAGCGGCTATGGTTCGGATCGGAGCTGAAGGCGTTCCAGCATTGCCCGGGCTGGCGTCCGGAACTCGATTGCGACGCGCTCGCCGCCTTCATGCGCCACGGTTACGTGCCCGGGCCGGGCACGATATACAAGAACGTATTCAAGCTGCCGCCTGCCCATATCATGCGTTGGCGCCTCGGCTCCACCGAGCAGCCGCGCGCGTTCTGGGATTTGCGCCGCGCGGCGGTGGACGGCGCGACCAAGGCACGCGCCGACGGTTTCGACGCGCGCGAGGCGGAAGAGCGGCTGGATGTCTTGCTGCGCGACGCGGTGCGGCGGCAGATGGTCGCCGACGTGCCATTGGGCGCGTATCTGTCCGGCGGCATCGACTCCTCGACCGTCGCGGCGTTGATGCAGGCGCAAAGCAATCGCCCGATACGCAGCTTCACCGTCGGGTTCCGCGAGCAAACCCACGACGAGTCGGCGCATGCCCGCGCGATCGCCAAGCATTTGGGCACCGACCACACGGAGATGACGGTGACCTCGCACGATGCGCTGGCCGTCGTGCCGCGCCTGGCCGAGATGTACGACGAGCCGTTCGCCGATTCCTCGCAGATACCCACGGCGCTTCTCTCGGCCCTTACACGCAAGCACGTGACCGTGACGCTGACCGGCGACGGCGGCGACGAGGCTTTCGCAGGCTATCAGCGCTATCTTTGGGCATCGACGCTGTGGAAATGGATTGGCCCCATTCCCGCCGGCCTGAGTTGCGCGGCGTCGCAGGTTTTGGCCGCGGCCTCGTCCCTGCCCTTTGCCTGGCTCGCCGACAAGCCGAGCAAGGCCGCGGAAGTTTTGGCGTGTTCGACGCAAACGGCGCTATACCGCCGTCTGTTGAGCCAATGGAGCGATCCAAGCGCGCTTGTCCGCGCCGGCAAGGAACGGTTCACGCCGGTGTGGGACGGTCAATTGGAAACCTCCCTGCCCGATTTCGTATCCCGCATGCAATACGTGGACGCCGCCACCTATCTGCCCGACGACATCCTGGTGAAACTGGATCGCGCCGCCATGGCGGCGAGCCTGGAAGGCCGCGTGCCGCTTTTGGATTACCGCGTGGTGGAGCAGGCATGGGCGCTGCCGGCCGCGGCGCGCATCGGCGGCGGCAAGGGCAAGTTGATGCTGCGCCGCGTGCTGCAACGCTATGTGCCCAGGCACTTGTTCGAGCGCCCGAAGATGGGGTTCGGCGTGCCGATCGGCCAATGGCTGCGCGGCCCCTTGCGCGATTGGGCCGAGGATTTGCTTCAGCCCAAACGCCTGGCCGCCGATGGCCTGATCGATCCACGGCCGGTGCAAACGGCCTGGGACGAACACCAATCCCGCCGTCGCGACAATCAATACCCGCTATGGACGGTGCTGATGTTCATGGCCTGGAAGCGGCGCTGGATGCCATGACGCAGAGGCTCAAGGTGATGCATGTCATCACCGGGCTGGATGTCGGCGGGGCGGAGGGCATGCTCTACGCGCTCGCCACCGCGCCCGCCGCGCGCGAGCTCGATCAGTCCGTCGTCAGCCTGGTGCCGGGCGGACACTATGCCGCCGCGTTGCGCCAGGCAGGCGTGAGGGTCGAGTCGTTGAACATTCGCGGCGTTTTCTCGTTGCCCGGCGGCCTTGTCGCGCTTGCCCGTATGATCGGCAGCGAGGCGCCGGATATCGTGCAGGGCTGGATGTACCATGCCGACCTGCTGTCGCTGGCTGCGCTGTATCTCAGCGGCCGACGCAAGCGCACGCGGCTGGCCTGGGGGTTGCGCTGCTCGGTGCTGACCGGTCCCGAATTCGCGCCGGCCTTGCGCATCGCGCGGCGGCTGTGGATCGCGCTGTCCGGCCGCCCCGATGCGATCATCGCCAATTCCAAGGCCGGAATCGACCTGCACGCCGCGCTCGGCATGCATCCGCGACTAGCGCTGATTATAAATAACGGCATCGACACGACGCGCTTTCGCCCCGATCCCCAGGCGCGCGCGCGCCTGCGCCGCGACTGGAACGTGCCGGGCGCCGCACGGCTGATCGCGCATGTCGCGCGGGTCGATCCGTTGAAGGATCACGCGACCTTCCTTGCCGCGATGGAGCGCCTGCCCGAAGCGCGCGCGATCCTGGTCGGGCGCGGCACCGAAGATCTGCCGCGCCGAGCCAACGTAACCGCGTTGGGTCAGCGCGACGACGTGCCCGCCGTGCTGGCCGCCGCCGATATCGCCGTATCCAGCTCGATCGGCGAGGGATTCTCCAATGTGCTGGCCGAGGGCATGGCCGCGGGTCTTCCGGCGGCGGCCACCGACGTGGGCGCCGCGCGGCTGATCCTTGGCGATAGCGGCGCGATTTGCCCGCCGGGCGATCCAAATGCGCTGGCGCAAGCCTTGCGGACGCTGCTGGAAGAACCGCCGGCGCAATGGCAAAACCGCCGCGAAGCCGTTCGCCGGCGCGTACTGGAAAATTTCTCGCTCGATCGCGCGGCGGCGGCGTTCATCACCGCCTATCGCGCGCTACTCGAAAACCACCCTTGATGAAGGCCGGCGAAAACCGATCGAGGCCACCCCGCCCGCTTCAAGCCGATGCTAAACCTTGGCAGGCGCCACCGGCATCAGGTCGATATCTTCGGCGCTCGCGTCGTCTTCCGGAGGAGTTGGTGGCGGCAGCGCCTTGTCGGTCTCGGCATTCATTTCTTTGTATCGCTCGATCACCTCGTCGGGTGTGCCGTCGGCAACGATGCGCCCATGGTCAAGAAGGATGGCGCGGTTGCACAACTGTTGGACTAACGCATCGGAATGCGACGCCAGCACCATGATGCTGGAACGTCCGATCAACGCATGCATGCGCTTGCGCACGCGATTGGCGAAACGCGCGTCGCCGGCGCCTAATCCTTCGTCCAACAGAAGAATTTCCGGGTCGATGGCGGTGGCGATCGCAAATCCCAGCCGGACCATCATGCCGGTCGAGTAGGTGCGCACGGGCAGCGCCATGTATTCGCCAAGCTCGGCGAAGTTCTCGATATCCTCGGTCTTGGCCGCGATCTCCTGGCGCGTCATACCCAGAAATAGGCCGCACGTGACGATGTTTTCGTACCCCGTGTCTTCCTGGTCGATGCCCGGCGACGTGTCGAACAGCGGCGACACTCCGCCATCGATCTTGATCGTGCCATGACTGGGTTCGTAGATGCCCGCCAGCAAGCGCAGCATGGTGGACTTGCCCGCGCCGTTGTGACCGATGATGCCGAGTTGATCGCCGTGCCGGACATCGAGCGAGACATGGTCGAGCGCGCGCACCGAGATCCGCTTGCTGCCGTCGTTCGGACGCGACAGCAGACCGCCGATGGTGCGGTTGAACAACACCTTGCGAAAACTGATCTGCGACCCGTAGACGGGAAAATCAGCGCAAACCTTATCGAGCTTGATCGAGGCCAAGACCGTCCACCCCGCGCGTTGTTAAAGCCAATACGGTATGCGTCGGCGGAATCGGCTGAAAAGATAAATCGTGACACTCCAACCCGCCGCTGTCATCAGCGCCACCAGAAACCAGGTCCACGCCGACGGCACCTTGCCCAGCAGCGGCGAGCGCACGATGTCGACATAATGATAAAGCGGATTGTAGTCGACCAGGATCTTGGCCCGGCCGGTCAATTGGTCGGGCGACCAGAAGATCGGCGTGATGAACATCGACACCTGCAAAATGCTGGTGACAAGCTGCTGGATGTCGCGAAAGCGCGAGCAAATCATGCCCAGCAGCAGAACGATCCAGACGCCGTTGATGCTCAACACAAGCAGCCCCGGGACGATCAACAGCATCGGCCACGCGATCGGCACGCCAGCATAGATGCAGATGAAGAAATAGATCGCCAAGTTATGAAAGAAGACGATCAGATTGCGCCACACGACCGCAATGGAAAGAAGCGTATAGGACACGCGCAATTGCTTGATAAGCGCCTCGGAGGCGAAGAACGAGCTGCTGCCTTCGGTGCAGAAAGTCGAGAACATGACCCAGGTCAACATGCCCGAGGTCAAGTAGGGCAGATAGGTCTTGGGATCCTGGCCCCAAAGCCGCGACCAAACCACGCCAAGCGCGACGACGAAAATGCCCAGGCTGAGCGTCGTCCAGAACGGGCCGACGACGGTGCGCCGGTAGCGCCGCTTGACCTCGCGCCAGCCAAGCCGGCCCCACATGTCCCAGTTCATGAGGCCGCTTGTGATGTCGGTGATGGCGACGCCGTATTCCGGTGTCATGGGCCTGTGCCGGAGTTTCGAGTGCGGGTGTTTGCGTGCTGGTCTTTGCCGTGGCGATCAGCCCAGCGGCGGGGCTACATATACACGTGCCGACCACAGGCAACAAATGAAAGAATTTCGGCTAATTCCCTTGAATATCAAGTAGATATGCCCCTGCCCGGCATGCTGCCTCACCACTTTGTCGCCTGGCGCTGCAAGCTGGGATGCGAGACCAGGCAATGCCACACCACGGCGTGGAATGCCTCGGTATGCGGCGTGATCAGCTTGTCGTCCACCACCGGCACCACCACCACATGCTGGCCGACTTTCTTGGTGTGGCCGCCGTCGCGCCCGACAATGCCGAAGATCGCCATGTTGCGCTGCTTGGCCGTCTCCAGCGCCCGCACCAGGTTGACGCTGACGTTGCGCTCCATGTTGCCGCCGCCGACCGACATGACGAACAGCCCGTCGTTTTTGTTGGCGCGGCTGGTGAGCAGCCATTCGCTGAACACCGTCTCCCAGCCCTCGTCGTTGGTGCGCGCCGTCAGCTCGGATACGTTATCGGTCGGAGCATAGGATTCTATGCCGCAAAGCTTGCGGAAATCGTTGACTGCGTGGCTGCAATTTCCCGCGCTGCCGCCGACCCCGACGAAGAACAGGCGTCCGCCGCGCTCGCGCAAACCCGCCAGGGCTTCCGCCATGCGCTCGATGGCCGCATGGTCGATGCCACGCGCCACCTGCTCAACTTGCGCGAAATACTTGTTCACGTGGCCGGCGTCGACATGGACGGCGGCCGCTTGCTTCGGCTGCACTATCGGCTCCCTTTCTGCTGATTGCGCCATACTAAGAGCTTGCCAACCTTGCCGCCACTGCTGTTTGAACCGTGAAATCCCCCGTAGCCGTTTGATCTAAAGGGAAAATATGGGATATGGCATTCCATCGTCAGCGTATCCGGCCGCGCGATGCATGCAGCCACAGGGCGAAGGAATCGTATGGCGTCAGATTCGCGCGGTCGAAAATCTCCGCCAGGGAGAACAGCCGCATGTCGCGCCCCTCATGCAGCACGAACCGGGACAGCGCGGCGGATCGGACCGGGACTTCGTAATAGATCCGATAGAGCTTGCGTCCGTTGATCCGCTGCAAATCGAAATCGAACCGGGTGAATTCGTTGCACTCCGCCCCGGCGAATTCCAGCTCCTCCTCCAACTCGCGGCGCAGCGCATCCAGGGGACGCTCGCCGTCGTTGACCGCGCCGCCGAAGCAGCTCCAATGCCCGGGATACCAGATGCCGGGCTTGTCGTCGCGCAACTGCAGCAGATAGCGCCCGTCCTCGGACACGATCAGCGCCGCGACGGCATCGCTGCCCGTCAGCGGCGATTTGTCGGGAATGAAATGAACCGGCAGCACGATGCTACATGCGCCGGAAGCGCTGGCCGGGCCTGGCGATGATCGCGTCGGGCCGGCGCTTCAGCAATTCGATGCCTTTCGCCACCAGATCCCGCGCGCGAAAGGCGCGAACGACCGAATTGTCGAGCATGGCCGTGGCGAACTTCCCTTCCGGCGCCAGCATGTCCTGGAACTGATAATAGTCGCGCGGCAGGAACAGATGCCGGCGCAGCCGGACCTTTACCTGTTCGCCGTTGCGGCGGGTGCAGACATAGGTTTCCGCCTGCTCCGGCGGCCGTAAATAAAGGTCGGGCGCGGCCTTTTCCTCGACGTGATGCACCAGCGTGCAGCAATCCATGGTGATGCCGAACATCACCACCCAGCCGTCATGCCAGGCAAGCTTGCCGAACGGGCTCAAGTCGGAGCATGGCGTGTCGTCCAGGTGATGTGAGCCGGTGATGTCGGCGGCCGCCTTGCCCAGAGCCGCCGCGGAATGCGTGGGATGCAGGCTGCGATGCGTGGCGTGGCGCGTGCGAAAGGTCTCGGCCAGCACGCCGGTGTTGCACGGGGTCTTCAGCTCGTCGAACACCGTGTCGGTGGTCTTGACGAAGCGCCACGACATGGTGGGAATCACCAGCGTGCCCGGCGCCATATAATCGATCAGCGCCTCAAGCGTTTCGTCGAGGCCGTAGCCGTCGGCGGCGAAGCGCCGGAACGCGCTGTGCACCATGACCGCGCCGTCGCGCGGAATGCCCAGGCGCTCCAACGCGCGCTTCACCTTCGCCGCCCTAGCGGGCGGCGCCGGCCGCAAGACCCGCGCGGGCCTATTTGCTGACGACGAAATTGCCAAGCACCAACGCGTCCAGTCCGCAGCCGAAGAAGGTCATCAGCGCGTCGCGCGGCGTCTCGACGATCGGCTGGCCCTTCAAGTTGAAGCTGGTGTTCAGGATGACCGCCGTGCCGGTCTTTTTCTTGTATTTGCCGATCAGGTCGTAATAGAGCTCGTTGTCGGTGCTGCGCACGGTTTGCAGCCGCGCCGTGTTGTCGACATGCACCACGGCGCGCAGCTTGTCGGCCATGCCGGGCTGCGCGTCGACCGTGATCGACATGGTGGGAAAATCCGCGCCGTTGGTCTTGAAATAGATGTTCGCGTCATCGTGCAAAGCCGAGGGAGCAAAAGGCCGGAATTCCTCGCGGTACTTGATGCGCGCGTTGACCATGTCGCGGATCTTGGCGTCGCCCGCGGGCGCCAGGATCGAGCGATTGCCGAGCGCCCGGGCGCCGGCCTCGGAGCGGCCCTGGAACCAGCCGATCATCTTGCCGCGCGACAAAAGTTCGGCGCCCGCCTCGGCCGGGTCCTCGACTTCCTCGAAATCCACACCGTTGGCCTCGAGTTCCTTGCGGATGCCGTCGCCGGGATAGCATGAGCCCAGATAGGGGTTGTGCATCTGCCAGGGCGTCTCGCCCGACATGACGGCGCCCAGATACGCGCAGCCAGCCGCCAGGCCGCGATCGGACGCCACCGGCGATACATAGACATGGTCGAACTTGCCGGAATAGAAAATCTCGCGGTTGGCGGCGCAGTTCAGCGCTACGCCGCCCGCATAGCAGAAATTGCGCACACCCGGCACACGCTCGCGCGCCGAATTCACCAGGCTGCCGAGGCAGGCCTCGAAGTGCGTCTGGGTGCTGCGCGCCACGTCGCGGTGAAAATCGCTGAGCGGGGCGCCGGGAAGCCGGTTGGGCTGCTTCAACAGCTCCATCAGCTTGGGCGAATACAGCGGCTCGAACGGCGATTTGGTCGGCGGGTCGCTGCGGATGTAGTCCTGGTTCAATTTCCAGCCGCCGTTCGTCGGCTTCACCACGGGACTCAGGTCGATGCTCGGCTTTCCATAGGGCGCCAGGCCCATCAGCTTGTATTCGTCGCCGTCGGTGAAACCGAGATAATGCGTCATCAGCGTGTAGTAGTAGCCGAGCGAATTGATCGTCGGGATTTCCTCGATCACCTTGATGCCGGAGCGCGTGCCGTGGCCGACCATGCCGCAGGCGCCGTCGCCCGAGGCATCCAGCGCCAGCACCAGCGCCTCGTCGTAGCCCGAGCCGTAGAACGCCGCCGCCATATGCGCCATCTGGTGATGCACGCGCTCGACCTTGGGCGCCCGGCCGAAATGATGGCGCAGGTAGTCGGCGATGCGCCGGTCGAACCCGTCCATGTAGGTGATCCCCGGCGTCACCACCAGGTCGATCTGCTCGAACTTGACGCCCGCGGCGTCCAGGCACGCCTTGATGGAATAGAACGGCAGATAGCCATAGGACGACTTGATGCGCAGATAGCGCTCTTCCTCGCATAGCGCCACGATGCGCCCGTTGACCGAAAGCGCCGCCGCGGGCTCGTGCTGGTTCACGGTCACGCCGCCATGCAGGCCGAGTACGATCATGTCAGTCCCTTCGCTTTGAGCCGCATGGACGCTTTACGGGCGCGCGTAATGCTTTTCGACCTTCAGGATCGCCGCCGCGCAGTCCATAGCTTCCTGCTCGCCGTAATTCTCGTTCACGTACAGGCAGAAGCTGCGGTCGCGGATGTCGCGCGCGTTGGGCGTATCGAACGCGTCCGCCAGATAGGGCTTTACCCAGGGCCACTCGGCCACGAGGTATTGGTAATGCGGATTGAGGCCGATGCCCTCCGCGCGCACCGCCTCGGCGAATTCGCGCTTCGCGCAGGAAATGCGGGCAGTGTCGACGATCACGGGATAGATGAACGGCGAGTCGTTGGGCGAATAGCCATAGGGCTTGCACAGCTTCGACTTGTCGTTGAGCCGGCCCGAGAACTCGGCAAGAAAGGTCAATCGCTTCAAGATCGTGTTGCGCAGGCGTTTCAGCGACGCCTCGCCGATGGCCGAGGAGATTTCGTCGGTGTGGAAGTTGAGCGCCGGGAACAGGAAATGGTTCGGGTCGCGGTCGTCGAAGTCATTGCGCCAGGACGGCTTGCCCCGATCGGCATGGGCCAGCGCCTTGCGGAACAGGTCCAGGTCGCGGCTGTAGACAATGCCGCCGGCGGCGCCGGTGATATGCGCCTTGCGGTACATGGTCGAGAACGCGGCGATGTCGCCGAACACGCCGATGGGCCGCCCGCGAAGCTTGGCGCCATGCGATTGGCTGCAATCCTCCAGAACTTTGACGCCGTGTTGCTTTGCCACTTCCACGATCGCCTGGATGTCGGTCGCGCGGCCGATGGAATGCACCACGACCGCCGCCTTGACCTTTGGCGTGACCCGCGCGGCGAATTGCTCCGCGCCCATGTTGAAGCTGCCAGGCATGCTGTCGGCGAGCTTGGGCACCAGGCGGTTCAGGATGATCGCGGACAGCGTGCCCGGATCGGTGATCGGCGAGCAGATCACCTCGCTGCCCGGCGGCAGTTCCATCGCCGCCAGCGCGACGTAGAGCGCGGCCGTTCCGGTGGCGACTGAATCCGCATAGCCGCCGCCCATCATCTGGACGAAGGCGTCGGTATAGCGCTTTTCGAACGGCCCTTGATAACCGGGGTCGAGCCCTTTTTCACGGTAGAACTTGATGACTTCCTTCACCGCGTTCTCTTCGGCGTCGCCCAGGGCAAAGCGGGGCGGCATCGGGACTTTACGCACCGGCTCGCCGCCATGGATGGCGAGCGACGATTTATTGACGAGCGACGCGATCATGCGGCCTCCAGCCGGGCGACGATCCGCTCGCGCGTAAGCCCGTGCGCCGCCAGCACGTCGCCATGGCCGCCATAGACGTGGTGGAAGGCGTCTTCAAGCGAAAACGTGTCCAGCCGGCATTTGGCGCCGCAGTCCCAGGCCAGCGCCTTGACGCGCGGGCCCAGGCCGCCATAGGGCGCCATTTCCTCGATCACCACGACGTGCTTGTGCTCGGCGAGCGCGCGCGTCACGGCCGCCTCGTCCAGCGGCTTCAGCGTATGCACCGAGACCAGCGAAACCGACCGCCCGCGCCCCTTGAACCACTCTCCCACTTCGCCGGCCATCTTCAGCGTCGGACCATAGGAAAGGATGCACACGTCCCGCCCGCGCGTCACATAACGCAGCTTGCCGAACTGCCACGGATCGGCGGCGTCCTTGGTCAGCACCGGCTCGCCCGCCTTGCCCAGGCGCAGATAGACCGGCCCGCGCGTCTGCTGCACGCACCATTCCGTCGCCAGTTTCGTCTCCGCGGGATCGCAAGGCGCGATCACGCTCATGTTCGGGACCGACGAAGCGATCGCCACGTCTTCCTGCGCGTGATGCGTGCCGCCGAGCGTGGAATAGGTGACGCCGCCGCCGATGCCGACGATGGTGACAGGCAGGTTCTGGTAACACAGGTCGTCGCGCACGAACTCGAACGGCCGGTAGAGCGTGAACGTGGCGATGGTATAGGCGAAGGGACGCAGGCCGCGCAGCGCCATGCCGGCGCACATGCCGATCATCACCTGCTCGGCCACGCCGGTGTTGACGAAACGGTTGGGAAACTCCTTGCGGAATTTCTCGATCGACCCGGCGGGCGAGATGTCGGCCACGACGATGGCGATGCGCGGGTCGCGCTTGCCCGCCTCGTAGAAGGTGTCGGCGAAGGTGTTCCTCACGACGCCACCTCGGCCAGTTCGCGGATTGCCTGCTCGTATTCCTGTTTGTTCGGCGAACGATAGTGCCAGATCGGCACATGCTCCATGTAGGAGACGCCCTTGCCCTTGACCGTGCTGCACACGACCATCAGCGGCTTGTCGCCGCGCCTTCCGTCGATGGCGTCGAAAATCGCCCGATGGTCGTGGCCGTTGACCTCGACCGTCTCCCAGCCGAAGGCGCGCATCTTGTCGGCGATGGGATAGAACGCCCGGTGGCTTTCGCTC
>JAHFPH010000166.1 GCA_023266845.1 Rhodospirillaceae bacterium | reverse complement strand
TGGCGGCGCCGAGCCCCGCTTTCGCCCGCTGCAACTGCGCCTGCGTCGACGGCGACATGCAACCGATCTGCACCACCTCGATCGAGATAACGCCGATCTGCCCGCCTTCCGTATGCCCGCTCGCTCCGCTCGCGGTGACGCCGATCCAGCCACCGACGATCCCGCCCGTCGGCGCGTCGTATTGCTATCCGGCGCAGGTGCTGAACCCGCACATCAAGCGATACCAGTGGCAGCAGCTCTGCCGGTGACAGGTCGGCCGCCCGCCCAAGGCGCGGCCCAAGGTGGCGGTGAAGCTGCGCCTGGATGCCGATGTGATCGACGCGCTCAAGATAGGGCGGACCCGGCTGGCAGACCCGCGCCAACGACGCGCTGGCAAGATGGGCGAAGCGGCAGGGGTGATCTCTGCTCCGCCGTTGCGCCGCCGGGCCCGGCGGTTTCAAATAGCGGACGGACACAAACCCCGCTTGGCCGATAAACGGGCGGTGGCGCACTCTCTCCTAAGGACAACCGCATGGCCGTGATTTTCCGACCTAGGGGCTCGAGCGTCGGCGGTTCGCACGGACCATCGCCTAGGTTCGCGGCCGGCTTGCCGATGCACGATCCGCCGGAGTTGCGCAGCGCGGTCGACGCTTGGTGGGCGGGGCTGGCCGCTTCGTTCCGCCGCGAGGGCTTAAGCGACGTGCCGGAGCGGCTAACGCGGCTGCCGTTCACCGAGGACGTCTGGCGCCTGCCGAACCTGCTCATCACCCAGACCTGCGGCTACGACATCGTGCGCGGTTGGCGCAGGCGGTTCACCTATGTCGCCACGCATCGCTACACGGCGCCGGGCTGCGACGGCGCCGAGCACCGCAGCTTCGTCGTGGTCCGCGCGGACGCGCCCATGCGCGAACTCGGCGACCTTCGCGGCATGCGCTGCGCCATCAACGGCTACAGCTCGCATTCCGGCTGCAACTCGCTGCGCGGGCTGATCGCGCCGCTGGCCCGCGGTGGGCGCTTCTTCGCCTCCGTCCTGGTGAGCGGCAGCCAAGCCGCGAGCGCCGAAGCGGCGGTCGGCGGGACGGCCGACGCCGCGGCGATCGATTGCATCTCGTACGCGCTGCTTGCGCGCTGCCGGCCGCAACTCATGCGCCGGCTGCGCGTGATCGCCGAAACGGCGAGCGCCCCGGCGGCCCCTTACGTCACCCAACGGCGGTTCCCGGCGGACGTCGTCGCCCGCCTGCGCGCCGGCATCCTCAGCGCCACGGCCGATCCGCGTCTCCAGGCGGTGCGCGACGAGTTGTTGATCGGCGGCGTCGATATTCTTGCCGTGGAGGCATACGATAGGATTAGCGACATGGAGGAAGCGGCCGAGCGCGCCGGGTATCGCGAGCTCTCGCCGGGCTTGCGCACGCGCGCCAAAGACGCGCTGGCGAGATGGGCGAGGCGGCAGGGGTGACGTTTCGATGACGCCGTTCGGACGGTGATTGGGAACCGTACGGGCGGGCGCACTTGAAACTCTATTCCGACCCCCGATTTTCCAATTTTCTTCCAATTGATCTAGGCACTGTTCTATGGCCCACTGTTTTTTGACGAGGCGCCGCAACATTCGCATGGAGATACGAATGAGATCAATTGCACGATGGCCCTGCCTGCTCACGGCGGTTTGCCTTTTTGCGCTCTGCGAAGCCGCGACGGCGCAGAACAATTTGTTGGAGGTACCATCGACATACACGGGTACAACGAAGACTCGCGACTATATGTGGGCACTTGAAATCAAAGAACAGAAAAGTCCATCGGAATATTCTGGTGAATTGCGCGCTCAACGTTCCGGACAACAAGATGTATTCCAGGATGTATCGATCAAGATAAGCGGCGAGGAAATTCGCATTACAGGCTCGAATGTCCGGGGCTCGTCCAGGTGGCGACCGGACGTATTCAAGATGGTCAAGAACGGCGACCGGCTCGAAGGCGTAACTTTCGACGCTAATGGCGGTAACAGAGAGACCATTTTTGTTAGACAGAAGTGACTACGCTCCAAAAATCAGGGTCAGAGTAGCTTTCCTACCGAAGATATAGACTTCCCTACTCCGCCGCCGCGCTCGGTCCCGAGCCGGTCTTGGCCTCGCCCGCGGGCTGGCGCAACACGTCCTTGACCTTGGCGGCGAGCTGCTTGAGGGAAAACGGCTTGGGCAGGAAATGCACCCGCCCGGCAGCGTGGATGCGCTGCGACAGGGTTTCCTCGGCATAGCCCGAGATGCAGATCACGCGCAGTCCAGGCATGCGCTGGCGCGCGTGCATTACCAGCGTCGGCCCGTCCATGCGCGGCATGACGACGTCGGTGATCAATAGGTCGATGCCGCCCGATTTCGGATCGGCGAGCTGCTTGTCGATCAGCTCCAGCGCCGCGTCGCCCGATTTGGCCTCGATCACCTTGTAGCCCTTGTTGCGCAGCGCCCGCGCGCCGAACAGCCGCACCGGATCCTCGTCCTCGACCAGCAGCACCACGCCCGTGCCGGTAAGGTCGCCGCTCGCGGCTTTTTCCGCGGCGGCCTCGACCTCGGCCGCGCCCGCGCCGCGCGCCTCGCCAATGTGATGCGGCAGATAAAGGCGGAACACCGTGCCCTGGCTGGGCGTGGAATCGACGAAAATGAAGCCGCCGGATTGCTTGACGATGCCGTAGACCGTGCTTAAGCCCAGGCCGGTGCCCTGGCCGGCTTCCTTGGTCGAGAAGAACGGCTCGAAGATGCGGTCGACGATCTCGGGCGCGATGCCCGTGCCGGTGTCTCCGACCTCGATCATCACATAGTCGCCCGCCGCCATGCTGTCGACGCCGCGCATGCCCGGCCTGGCGACATGCTCGTTCAGGCTGCGGATAGTCAGCGTGCCGCCGGTGCCCATCGCGTCGCGCGCGTTGACCGCCAGGTTGATGATGACCTGCTCGAGCTGGCCTTGGTCCACCTTCACCAGGCCCAGATCGCGCCCGTGGATCATCTTGAGCTCGATGCTCTCGCCCAACAGGCGGCGCAAAAGGTTGCTGAGCTCGGCCAGCGCGTCGGTGACGTTCAGCACCTTGGGCTGCAGGGTCTGCTGGCGTGAGAACGCCAGCAATTGGCGCACCAGGTTGGCGGCGCGGTTGGCGTTCTGCTTGATCTGCATGATGTCGCCGAACGATTGGTCGCCCGGGCGGTGGCGCAGCAGCAAAAGGTCGCAGAACCCGATCATGGCGGTCAAAAGGTTGTTGAAGTCGTGCGCGATGCCGCCGGCAAGCTGGCCCACAGCCTGCATCTTCTGCGACTGGGTGAACTGCATTTCCAGCTTCTTGTGCTCCGTGGTGTCGATGAAGCTGGCCATCAGCCCGCCCTCGCCGGCGGGATCGTCGACGCGGCTGAGATACAGCACGGCGTAGCGCGGGCTTTCGCCGATCAGACGCAGCTCGAGCGGCTTGCCGGGCGGCTCGCCGCGCAGCACGGCGCGGATGCGCTGATCGGCCTGGGCGCGGTCGCGTGGATCGATCAACTCGATCAGCGCCCGGCCCATCGGCTCGATCTTCTCGCCCACCAGCCGCAGCAAGGCCGGATTGCAGTCCACCACGCGGCCCTGCTTGTCCAGCGACGCGATCACGACCGGCGCGTGCTCGAACAATCCGCGGAAGCGGCGCTCGGAGCGGCTGAGCGCCTCGGCCATCTCGCGCTCGGCGGTAAGATCGCGCACGACCGACCGGGTGCGCAGCGGCCCGGAAATGTCGCCGCCGAACACGGTCTGGTTGATCACGGCCTGGAAACGGCGGCCGCGCAGGCCGCGCATCGCCACCTCTTGATTTTCGCCGGCCGGAAACGGGTCGTAGGGGGCCGCGCCCGGACGCGCGCCGACGAGAAAATCGTGCAGCCGCGCCGGCCCGCCCACCAGCTCCTCGGGCGCGGTTTCCAGCCACGAGGCGAGCGTGCGGTTGACGAACTCGAACCGTCCCTCGCCGTCCACCGAATAGAACCCGACCGGCGCGTTCTGCAGGAAATCCACCACCTTGGCCTGCTCGGCGCGCACGATCGCCTCGATCTCGCGCCGCGTGGTCACGTCGCCGACGGTCCACAGGCTGTGGCCCTGGAAGCCCGGCACGGGATGCGCGGAAATCTCCCACCACGCCGACTTGCCAGCGGCCGAGCGGATCGGCACTTCCTCGGTGGCGGTCCGGCCGGCCGACGCCGCCGTAACGAGGCGCTCGAACCGCGCCCGCGCGTCGCTGTCCGCGGCAAGCCGGCCGCGCAACGCGTCGACCGGCCGGCGATCCGCCGGATCCACCATCGCTTGGAACACGGCGTTGGCGTGGACCAGCGCGCCCGTGCCGTCGATCACCGCGGCACCCCCGGGCAGCGCGTCGGCGGCGTGGGTCAGCACCTCGACCTGGCGCTGGGCGGTGGCCGCTTGTCGCTCGGTACGCGACAGGGTCAGGAGCGCGATGCCCGCGACGGCGGCCAGCGCCACGCCCGCCGCGATCATCGCCGGCTCCATGTCGGCCCAGGCGCCGAACAGCAGCACCAGCATGGTGGCCAGAAGCACGATCACCAGCACCAGCCAGCGCAGACGCGGGTCGCCGGTAAATCGCAGTTTCCCAGGGCGGGGATTCATCGAGACCATGGGAGGGCGATTATACAGATGATCGTCCCGAAGCCCCGCCCAGGTGCCGCAACCCATGTCGCAGCAAGGTTTTCGCGCGAACCCGGCTTGGCCGGGCCGGCGAATCGGCGCCCGGTTTCCGCGCGCCAGGTAGTGTCTCAGTTTGAATTGAGGGGCTAAAATCAGGCTGGTTTTTTGAAGTTCCGGCAGAAACTTTTTCAAAGCGCCCTACATGACAGTTGGGACAGTTGGGCGGCTAGGGGTCTTTGGCGCCAGCGAATCCGTGTTTCTCGTACCACCTCCACGATTTTGAATTTTTGCGACCGCCTTCAGCATCAAGCATCTAGCCTCATACGGGAATATCCTAGTTGCGCTGAACGCGCCGCGCGGCATCAATAATTAGGCCAGCGCCAAAACCCTGCTGCGCACCGTCATGTCGTCCCATTAAAGCCAATAAGGGTCATCGGGATCGGCAACCCTTTGGGAACTCGTTTCCGGTCGCTGCCGGTTGCGGCATCGCGAACGAGAAATGAGGCCGAAAGGGTTGAAATTAACCACACAAAGTAAGAGACAGTTTACCTAAATCCATGCTAGAAAATCGTCAATAACGCCCGCGAAAATTCGCGCCACAGACCGGAAAAAGGGTAGGAAACCGCGGGCTGGGGGATGCTTCTATGCTGTTCTTGACGCGCAAGGTAGGCGAGTCCGTCATCATCAATGGCGACATCGAGATCACGGTCGTTGAAGTCCGCGGCAAATCGGTAAAGCTGGGCTGCACCTTCCCGCCGACCGCGAGCGTGCTGCGGCGCGAACTGTACGAGCGCATCAAGGCCGAACGCGACATGGTCGGCACCGCCGACGACTCGCCCATCACCACGCCGAACCAGGCCGCAAGGCGCACGCCCTAGAGTCTGATTCTGCGGGACTGAATCGAAAGGGGATTCCCAAAGGGGGCGAATTCTGATTCAAGATGCTGGCTGGAATGGAGGCCAGCATCGATGGCCCGAGCCTATTCCCTTGATTTACGCGAGCGAGTGGTTGCGGCCGTAGCGGCGGGTGAGAGCTGCCGGGCGGTGGCGCGGATGTTCAAGGTCAGCGTGGCGAGTGTGGTGAAGTGGTCGCAGCGGTTCCGGGCCACCGGCAGCGCGGCGGCCAAGCGAATGGGCGGCCGGCGCGGGTTGCGGTTGACGCCGCAGCGCGAGTGGCTGTTGAGCCGGCTGGCGGCGGCGCCCGACCTGACGCTGCGGGCCTTGGTGGTGGAGTTGCATGATCGGGGCGTAACGGCGAGCTACGGGTCGGTATGGCGGACCGTGCATGCCGCCGGCATCAGCTTCAAAAAAAACGCTGTTCGCCGCCGA
>JAHFPH010000044.1 GCA_023266845.1 Rhodospirillaceae bacterium | reverse complement strand
TATCGCCGCGAGCTGCGTGCCCAGCACGGCCGTCAGCTTATAGCCCGCCTTGAACGACGACAGCGCCGTCTTGCCAGTCAGCGCCATGATCGGCCGCGCCTTGCGCCCGAACTTGCCGTAAAGCTTCGCTATCTCGCCGATATCCTTGACCTTGTCCGCGTAGCGCAGCATTTTCGCGGCCTCGGCCGAGCCGAATTCGCGCCGCACCGCGTTGGTTTCCTCGGCCGCGCGGATCAGGCCAGCGACGCCGCCCGCGCCCAGCTTCTCCAGGCTCAGCCAAAGTTTCGGGTTCATCGCGCCGCCGCGCTTGGCACCTTTCAGCACCGTCAGGCCGGCTTTCGCGGGCGCGCCCGTACCGGCGCTTATATAGGTGAAGGCGGTGGCGCCGAGGCCAAGCGCCGCCAAACCGAGCACGACGGGATCGTGCTCGCGCCCCGTAAGCCAATTGCCGCCCTGGATGGCGATGTCGCGCGCGTCGCCCACCGGCGTGAAATCGGCGGCGAGCGTGCAGATCGCCGACAGCGCACCGGTCATGTCGCCCGCGAACACGCCCCGGGCGCAACGCCTGATCTTGCCGGACCAGCTTTGTTCTTCGGCTGTGGCATCCGCCAGGCGTTGGCGCAAAGCGGGCGGAAGAGGCAGGGCGGCATAGTCCGCAAGCTCCGCATAGGCGGTGGCATCCTCCACATCGCCACGCGATAGCGCCTCGCCGACGGCGGCCGCAACGCGCTCCGGCGCGGCCGCGCGCCTGAGCTCCGCCAGCACGGCTTCGTCTTGCGTCTGCCTGGGCAGGCCGGAAGCAAAAAGCCACACGGCCGCGCCGCACAGCATGGCCAGGCCAAGCCGCAGCAATAGTCGGGGCAGAAAAAGCATCGGGTCCCGGGATTCCGGCGGTTTGGCCGCCTCCTCGGGACCCGATCTTAGCGATCACTGTGGCGGGATTCGGGCGGGGCGGTTCAGGCAGCCTGGGCCTGGGTTTCGCGCATCCGGGCCGCCTCGTTGTCCAACACCACGGCGGTAGCGTGGATGATCGCGGCAACGCGCACTGCGGCCTGGATTTCCTGCGGGCTAAGTCCGGCCTTGCGCAGCTCGGCCTCGTGCGCGTCCATGCACTTGCCGCAGCCGTTGATCGCCGACACCACCAGCGACCACAGCTCGAAATCGGCCCTGTCCACGCCCGGGTTGGCCATCGCGTTCATGCGCAGCTTGGCGGGCATCCGCTCGTAGTCCTTGGCCGAGACCAGATGGGTGAAGCGGTAATACACGTTGTTCATCGCCATCAACGCCGCCGCCGATCTGGCTGCTTGGGTCGCCTCCTGCGACAGGTGGTTGCGCGCCTCGGTCTCGATCGCGGCGATGGTCCGGGGTTCACGGCTGGCGAGCGCCGCCGCCAGCATCGCGCCCCATAGGCGCTGGGGGCTGAGCGTCTGGTCCGTCGCCAGGGACGACAGGTTCAACCTGATGTCCTTGGCATAGTCGGGCAGGGCGGTCTTCAGGGTTTCGATCGTCATGTCCAGGTCTCCTTCAGGCCGCTTTCAGCGTGTCGCCGCCCACGGCGCGGTTGCACGGGCACAGATCGTCGGTCTGCAGCGCGTCCAGGATGCGCAGTGTTTCTTTCGGGTTGCGGCCGACATTCAGGTTGTTGACCGCGACATGCTGCACGAGCCCATGCGGATCGACGATGAAGGTCGCGCGCAGCGCCACGCCCTCGGGTGCGCGCACGCCGAACCCATCGACCAGCGAGCCGGACGTGTCGGCGAACTGCCAGTGGTTCAGCTTGGCGAGGTCGGGATGGGCGCGGCGCCAGGCGAGCTTGCAGAACTCGTTGTCGGTCGATCCGCCCAGCAGCACCGCGTCGCGGTCGGCGAACTCGGATTGCAGCTTGGCGAATTCCACGATCTCGGTCGGGCATACGAAGGTGAAATCCTTGGGATACAGGTAGATCACCTTCCACTTGCCGGGGAAGCTCCGCTCGGTCACTTCCTCGAAGGCGCTTTGGCCCTTTTCCTCGTGGTTCATGAAACCGGGCTTCACGCCGGTGACCTTGAACGCGGGGATCTTCTGGCCGACGGTCAACATGCGAATTCTCCTTCTTCTTGCGTTGCTCGGGCTGGTGCGCCGCCCAGCGGCGGCAGTAGGTTCTGCATATAACTGGAATAATTCTAATTAGCAATAGCAGGGCTGATATGCGCAAAGCGCCGGGTTGGCGGGGGATGCCGCGGATCGGGCATAGTCCGGGCATGGTGGAAATCCCGGCTTCCCTGCCCGACGCGTTCAAACGCGCCATTGCGGCCTACCAGTCCGGCAAGCTTGTCGAGGCCGAGTCGGCATGCCGGTCGATATTGCAAGCTGAGCCCAGTTCCTTCGACGCCCTGCACATGCTGGGTCTGATCGCGGCGCGCCAGGGGCGGTTCGACGAGGCCGACCGGCTGATCGGCCATGCGCTGAAGATCAATCCGCGTTTCGCCGCCGGTCATCTGAATCGCGGCAACGCGCAAGCCGCGCTCAAGCGCTATCAGGACGCGCTGGACAGCTATGGCCGCGCGTTGGCGGCGAAACCCGACTACGCCGAGGCGCACTACAACCGCGGCAGCATGCTGAGCGAGCTCGCGCGCTTGGACGAGGCGCTCGCCGCCTTCGACCGCGCGCTGGCGTTGAAGCCGGCCTACGCGGAAGCGCTGATCAAGCGCGGGCGCGTGCTGCAGGCGCTGAAAAGAACGCAAGAAGCCGTCGCCAGCTACGACCTGGCCTTGGCGGCGAAACCGGACGACGCCGAGGCGGTCTATAGCCGGGGCAATGCGCTGTGGGAGTTGCGTCGGCTGGACGAGGCGGTCGCCAGCTACGACCGCGCTCTCAAGTCCAAGCCCGATCATGCCGATGCGTTGAACAATCGCGGCGTCGTGTTGCGCGCGCTGAAGCGCCCGGACGAGGCCGTCGCCAGCTACGACCGGGCGCTGAAGGTCAGGCCCGATTTCGCCGAGGCGCTGGGCAATCGCGGCCTGGCGCTGGCCGACCTGAACCGGCACGACCGCGCGGCCGAGGACTTGGCGCGGGTGCTGGCGATCAACCCCGCGCACGAATTCGCGCGCGGCGCGATGCTGCATTCCCGCATGTATTGCTGCGATTGGCGCGACTTCGACCGCGAGCTGGCGCGGCTCGAGGCCGAGGTACGCGCCGGCAAGCCGGTCAGCCATCCGTTTCCGTTTCTCGGCCTCTCCGGCGCGGCCGATGCGCAGTTGGAATGCGCGCGCGCCTGGGTTGGGCGCAAATGCCCCGCCGCGCCCCAGCCGTTGTGGAAGGGCGAGGTCTACAGCCACGACAGAATCCGGCTCGCCTATCTCTCGGCCGATTTCCACGACCACGCCACCTCGTTCCTGGCGGCGGGTTTGTTCGAGCGCCACGACCGCGCCCGGTTCGAGACGGTGGCGGTGTCGTTCGGTTCCGACGCGTCGGGGCCGATGCGCGCGCGGCTGGAAGGCGCGTTCCACCGCTTCGTAGACGTGCGCGGCAAGACCGACCGCGAGGTGGCGGCGATGCTGCGCGAGATGGAAATCGACATCGCCGTGGACCTGAAAGGCTTCACCAAGGACTGCCGCCCCGACATATTCGCGTTTCGCCCCGCGCCGGTACAGGTGAACTATCTCGGTTTTCCCGCGACCATGGGCGCGGAGTACATCGACTACATCATCGCCGACCGCATTGTCATTCCGCCGGAGCACGAGTCTTTCTACAGCGAGAAGACCGCGCTTTTGCCCGGCAGCTACCAGGTCAACGATTCATCCCGGCGCATCGGCGCGCGCATGCCGACACGGCGGGAATCGGGTCTGCCGGACGACGGCTTCGTGTTTTGCTCGTTCAACAGCAACTACAAGATCACGCCCGCAATGTTCGACCTGTGGATGCGCCTGCTGGCGGGGGTGCCGGGCAGCGTGCTGTGGCTGTTCGTCGGCAACGATGCCGCGATTGCGAACCTGAAACGCGAAGCCGCGTCGCGTGGCGTCGATCCCGGCCGGCTGGTGTTCGCCGGGCGCGTCACGCCCGAGGAACACCTGGCGCGTCACCGCCTGGCCGATCTGTTCCTCGACACGCTGCCTTGCAACGCGCACACCACGGCCAGCGACGCGCTATGGGCGGGGCTGCCGGTCGTGACCTGCGTAGGCACCAGCTTCGCCGGCCGCGTGGCCGCCAGCCTGCTCAACGCCGCCGGTTTGCCCGAACTGGCGGCGGAATCCCTGCTGGAATACGAGGCGCTGGCGCTGAGACTGGCGGCCGACACAGTTGCGCTTGCGGCCCTGAAGGCAAAACTCTCGCATAACCGCGCGACCTGCGCGTTGTTCGATACCGGCCGCTATGCGCGTCATATCGAAAAGGCCTATGAGACGATGTGGCAGCGCCAGCGTCGCGGCGAAAAGCCGACGGGCTTCGCTGTCGAGCCTTTGAATTAGTCGCGCCGTGTGCGCTAAACCCGCTATTCGCCGGGCTTTTGTTGTCAATCGCCGGCGCCGTCCCTACCATCGGCAGAGGATAGGAAATACGCCGGTATGGGCATGCACATGAAGGCGGCGTTGCGCCGCGGGGCGTCACGAATGTGAAGGGCGGCACGCGCCTTGCCGTGTTCGCACTGCTGGTGGTGACGCTGGCGGCGTTGGTGGCGGCTGTGGCGATCGCCGCCACGGGGTGGCTCGCAGATCGCGGCGCGCTTCTGCCCATGGTGCTGATCGCGCTCGCGGTGGTGGGCTGCGGAGCGGCCTGGATCGCGCACGGATTGCTCGACGCGCATTTCAACGCGCTCGAGCGGCTGCGCGTGGCGCTGGTCGCGATCGCCGGCACGCCGCCCGAAACCGGCTTTATTCCGCCGCGCGACATCGCAGAAAGCAAAAGCGAAGCGGCGGAATTGGCGATGGCGATCGCGGCGCTGGCCGGACGCCGCCGCGAAGACGCGGCGCGGCCCGACGCGCGGCTGGTCGCCGTGATCGGCGCGGCGGGCGAGGCGATCGTGGCGGTCAACGCCAACTACCAGGTGAGCCTAATCAACGCGGCGGCGCGCGCGATGTTCGGGCCGGAGCGGGTCGGGGTGGGCCGCAGCCTGTTCGGCGCGCTGCACCGGCGGCGCACGGTCGAGGCAGTCGAGGCCGCGCGCGCGTCCGGCGGAACGGTGCAGGCGCGGGTCAAGACCACCGACGGCGTGTCTTACATCGCGCGCGTGGCGATATTGCCGGGCGGCGGGGCGGTGCTGGCCTTCCCGCCCGGCGAAACCGCCACGGCGCTGCAGGCAATCGAGCATGACCTGTCGCTGCACGACATTCCGGCCGCGTCTGCCGCGCTCGGCCCCGGCACGCTGCTCGAAGCCTTGCCCGCGACGGTTCTGGACTGCGAAACAACCGGCCTGGACGTGACCCACGACCGGATCGTGTCGATCGGCGCGGTGCGCACCCAGGGCGCGCGCATCCTGCGCCGCATGACGCTCGACACGCTGGTCAATCCGGGCCGGCCGATTCCACCGCGATCGACCTCGATTCACGGCATCACCGATGCGACGGTAGCCGACGCGCCGCGCTTCGCCGAGGTTGCGCCGGGCATCGCCCAGACGCTCGGCGGCACGGTCATGGTCGGCCACAACGCCGGCTTCGACTCGGCGATGCTGCGGCGCGAGGCGCAGCGCGCCGGCGTCGCATGGCAGGACCCGCCCACGTTGTGCACCATGCAGCTCGCGGGCGCGCTGTTCCCGCGGCTCAAGGATTTGAACCTGGAGACGGTCGCCGCACGCCTTGGCGCAGCGACTACGGGCCGGCACACAGCTTTGGGTGACGCGCTGGTCACGGCCGAGGTGTTCACGCGGCTGATCCCGCTGCTGCGCGAAGCGGGCGTGCGCGATCTGGCGGGATTGCAGGCATTCGCCGGCCGCGCCCGGCACGTCATCGCCATGCAACGCCAGGCGGGCTGGTAGCGTGGCCGTGATGGTGCAAGCGACGGAGCGGCTCGACAGCTTTCCGTATCGCCACCGCGTGCGAGCCGTGATGGGCGCGCCGGCCCGATTCATCGCCGACTCCGCGACGTTGCGTGAAGCCGCGCAGCAGATGCGCGCGCTCAAGATCGGCTCGCTTCTGATCGACGCCGGCGACGGAAAACCGCTGGGAATCGTGACCGAGCGCGACGTGCTGGTGGCCGTGGCGCGCGACGGCGCGGCGGCGCTGGCGCGGCCGGTCGAGACATTCATGTCGTCGCCGGTGACGAGCGTGCCCGAGAACGCGCTGCTTTACGTCGCGATGGGAAGGATGGAGCGTCTGAACTTCCGCCACCTCGCGGCGGTGGACGGCGCGGGTCGAGCGACCGGGGTGGTGTCGGCGCGTGCGCTGTTGAAGCTGCGCGCAAGCAAGGCGTTGGCGCTGGGCGACGCGGTGGCGACGGCGCCGGACGCCGGCGCGCTCAAAGCGGTCCGCGATGCGCTGCCGGCGCTGGCCCAGGCGCTGCTCGAGGACGAGGTGTCGGCGCTGAAGATCGCGGGTGTCATCAGCCAGGCGCTGCGCGACACGACCGCGCGCGCCGCCGAGCTGGCCGAGGCGGCGATGGCCGCTTCGGGCTGGGGCGGCCCGCCCGCGCCTTATGCGCTCTTGGTGCTGGGCTCGGGCGGGCGCGGCGAAAGCCTGCTCGCGGCCGATCAGGACAACGCCATAGTCCATGCGGGCAAGGACGCGGATGATCGTTGGTTCGCGGAGCTAGGCAAGCGCGTGTCGGACGCGCTGAACGCGGCCGGGGTTACGTATTGCAAGGGCGGGGTGATGGCGGCGAAGCCCGCTTTCCGGCGTTCAAGCCAGGGCTGGCGCGAGGAGATCGCGCGATGGATCGGAAAAGCCGAGGGCCAAAGCCTGCTCAATGTCGACATCTTCTACGATTTCCGCCGCGTGCATGGCGCGGCGGACCTGGCCGATGATTTGCGCCGCGACGCGCTCGCGGCCGCTTCTTCCTCGCCGCTGTTGCTGCGCCTGCTCGCCAAGAACGTGGAGGAAGCGGGCACCGCCATCGGCTATTTCGGCCGCTTGCGCGCGGAAAACGGGCGCGTCGACTTGAAAAAAGGCGGACTCATGCCGCTCGTCGCTTTCGCGCGGGTGGTGGCCCTGAAGCGCGGCGTGGCCGATACCGCGACGGCGGTGCGCCTGGCCGCCGCCGCTGAAAGCGGTGCCGTGCCGCAGGACGAAACCGACGGGCTGCGCCAAGCCCACGAAACGCTCCTCGGATACGTATTGGAGCAGCAATTGATCGACATCGCTTCGGGCGCTGAGCCCTCGACGCGGGTCGAGATCGCGCGGCTTTCACGCGGCCGCCGCGCGCGCCTCAAGGACGCGTTGCGCGCGCTCGACGGCCTGCCGATGCTGGCGCAGGACGTGCTGACTTCGTCCTGATACTCGCGGGCGTTGCCCTTCCGCGCTCAACCCGCTACAACCCGCCCCCTCGCAGCAACCCGCCGCAGCAGACTTGAACGAGAAGGACCGCATGGCCGCCTATCAATACATCTATGTGATGAAGGGCCTGACCAAGACCTACCCCGGCCAGCGCGAGCTGCTGAAGGACATCTGGCTGTCGTTCCTGCCGGGGGTCAAGATCGGGGTGCTGGGCTACAACGGCGCCGGCAAGTCCACCTTGCTGCGCATCATGGCGGGCATCGACAAGGATTTCAGCGGCGAGGCCTGGGCGGCCGATGGCGTCAGCACCGGCATGCTGACGCAGGAGCCCGAGCTCGACGCCAAGAAGACCGTGTTCGAGAACGTGGTCGAGGGCCTGGCCGAGACCAAGAAGCTCTTGGACCGCTTCAACGAGGTGTCGGAAAAGCTCGGCTCGGTCGAAGACCCCGACGAGATGACCAGGCTGATCGAGGAACAGGCGGCGCTGCAGGAAAAGATCGACGCCGCCAACGCCTGGGAGCTGGACCGCACGGTCGAGGTGGCGATGGACGCGCTGCGCTGTCCGCCGGGCGACGCCACGGTCGACAATCTGTCGGGCGGCGAGAGGCGCCGCGTGGCGCTGTGCCGCCTGCTGCTGCAAAAGCCCGATCTGCTGCTGCTGGACGAGCCCACCAACCATCTCGACGCCGAATCGGTGGCGTGGCTGGAGCGGTTCCTTAAGGACTACAAGGGCACCGTGGTGCTGGTGACCCACGACCGCTATTTCCTGGACAACGTCACGGGCTGGATTCTGGAATTGGACCGCGGCCGCGGCATTCCCTACGAGGGCAACTATTCCGCCTGGCTCGAGCAGAAGCAGAAGCGCCTGGAGCAGGAGGGCAGGGAGGAAGGCGCGCGGCAGCGCACGCTGGCCCAGGAGCTGGAATGGGTCAAGGCAAGCCCGCGCGCCCGCCAGGCCAAGAGCAAGGCGCGCTACCAGGCATTCGAGGAACTGCTGCAGCAAAACCGCGACCGCGCGCCCGAAACCGCGCAGATCATCATCCCCTCGGGGCCGCGCCTCGGCCAAGAGGTGATCGAAGCGATGACCCTGAACAAGGGCTATGGCGACCTCCTGCTGATCGAGAACCTGAATTTCCGCCTGCCGGCCGGCGGCATCATCGGCGTGATCGGCCCGAACGGCGCCGGCAAAACCACGCTGTTCCGCATGATCACGGGCGGCGAAAAGCCGGACAGCGGCAGCATCCAGATCGGCGACACGGTGAAGCTGGGCTATGTGGACCAAAGCCGCGACACGCTCAACGCCGGCAAGACGGTGTGGGAGGAGATTTCCGGCGGCACCGACATCATCGAGCTGGGTGAGCGCAAAATGCCGAGCCGCGCCTATTGCGGCGCCTTCAATTTCAAGGGGCCCGACCAGCAGAAAAAGGTCGGCCAGCTGTCGGGCGGCGAGCGCAACCGGGTGCATCTGGCCAAGATGCTGAAATCCGGCGCCAACCTTCTGCTGCTGGACGAACCGACCAACGATCTGGACGTGGACACGCTGCGCGCGCTCGAAGATGCGCTTGGCGCGTTCGCGGGCTGCGCCGTGATTATCAGCCACGACCGCTGGTTTCTCGACCGCATCGCCACGCATATCCTGGCGTTCGAGGGTGACAGCCACGTGGAATGGTTCGAGGGCAACTTCCAGGACTACGAGGCCGACAAGAAACGCCGCCTGGGCGACGACGCGGTCGAACCGCACAGGATCAAGTTCAAGAAGCTGACGCGGTAGTCGCTCTCACCCCATTTTCGTCATGCCCGGACTTGTTCCGGGCATCCACGCCGGACGTCCCGAATAGCATGCCGACGTGGATGGCCGGGACAAGTCCGGCCATGACGGCGCAAGCGCGCCGTCAATTCTGCGCCAGTTGCTTGGCCTTGGCGTTGAGCTGCGCCAGCTTGTTGTTGAGCGCGGCGATCAGCCCGCCCACCTTGCCCTGGTTCTGCTGCAGCACGGCCGAGTAATCCGCGCGCTGCGCCACGGCCATCGAGCTGCCCTCGACCGTGATGTCGATGATCTTGTACTCGCCGGCCGGGCGCTCGATGCGCCATTCCACGCGCACCGGGTCGCGGCCCGGCCGCACCACCACGCTGTCCACGAACGCCACGCGCCCTTCCGCGCGCGTCGAGTTCACTTTCAGCGTCTCGCCGGAATAATCGTTGAAGCGCAGCGCCCAGGTCAGCAACGTCACTTCCTCGAACGCCTTCAGGTACTGGGCCTTCTGCTCGTCGGTGGCGCGCGCCCAGGCGCGGCCCATCACGAACTGGGCGATTACCGGCACGTCGAACCCGGCGATGAAAAGCTCGCGGAACTTGGCGAGGCGCCGGTCGACCGGCAGGGCTTTCTCGTTGATCGCCGCGATCGCGGCGTCCGCCAGTTCCTTCACGAACACGCCGGCGCCGTCGGAAAAGTCGCTGGCATGGGCGCCGCGCGGCGGCAGGGCGGCCGAGGCAGCCAGCACGGCGCCGATGAGAATCATGGCCGTCCGTCGTGACAGCATCGTTGCAATCCCCAGGGTTGGATCAATCCGGATTTCCGTTCGACGGATTATATGCCCCGATTCGGGGGCGCGATTCCAGCTTCGCCTGACCTAGTTATTCAAGCTTCGCCTGTTGGCGCAATTTCGTGCGTTTATCCTTCAGCGCCTGGATCAGCCCGTCGAACTGTCCGTTGTTCTGCTGGATCACGGCGCTGTAATCGGCGCGCTGGGCGATGGCCAGGCTGGTGCCCTCGGCCACGATGTCCAGGATTTTGTAACCCTGCGGGCCTTTCTCGATGCGCCAATCCACGCGAATCGACGGCTTGCCGGGCCGAACGATCGAGCTTTCCAGCAGCACCGCCTTGCCTTCCTCGCGCAAGCTGTCGATCGTCAGCCTCTCGCCGCTGTACTGCTCGAAGCGCAGCGCCCAGGTCAGGATGGTGACGTCCTCGAACACCTGCAGATAGGTTGCCTTCTGGGGGTCGGTCGCCTTGGTCCAGGCGCGGCCGGCGACGAACCTGCCGATCGTCGGCACGTCGAAACCATCGGCGAACAGCCGGCGAAACGTTTCGACCTTCTGCGGGGTGGTCAGATCTTTCTTGTTCAGCACCTCGATCGTGCTGTCCGCCAGCTTTTGCAGGAAAGCGCGCGCGGCCTCGGCGTGCTCGCTGGCCGCCGCGGCCGGGCGCGCCGGCACGGCCGCGGCAAGCGCGATGCACGGAAGAATGCCGACGACGGCGCGTCGCGTCAGCATGGCGGCCTCTTACTCGTCGGGATTGAGCGATATCTGCTCCGCTGGCGCCAGGCGTGGCGCGGGCAGCGGCGCCATGCCCTGCCTCTGCGGTACGATGATCAACGGCGCATTTGGATCGCTGGTGATCGAGGGCACGCCCTGGTTCGCCGACGGTGCGCCGTTGCGGATTTCATCGTCGCGGCGCTGGCGATACAGGCTGCGGACCGTCGCGTAGAAGTCGATCGACGTGCGCTCGACCTCGTCCAGCGTCTCGATGTTGCGCGAGCGCAGGTCAAGCGCGGTCAGCACGGTGCGCGCAAAGGGCGCCCAATCCGGCCCGTAGAAGCGCAACGCCAAGCCGACCGGATCGATGAAGCCGTCCACCACCAGGCCCACCGTGTCGCGCGGATTCGACGGGCCGATGATCGGCAGCATTATGTACCAGCCCTCTTGGAAGCCCCACACGCCCAGGGTCTGGCCGAAATCCTCGTCGTGGAATTTGAGTCCCACAACATCTTCGGCGAAGTCGATGAAGCCGCCGATGCCGAGCGTGCTGTTGAGCGCGAACCGGGCGGCGGTGTCGCCGGCGCGATCCAACTCGCCTTGCAAAAGGTCGTTGATCAGAATCAGAGGCGAGCGCGCGTTGCGCAAGGCGTTGTGAATCGCGTCGCGCAGCACTTCCGGCAAGGCAAGCCGGTACCATCCCGCCACCGGCCGGAACAGCAACTGGTCGAAGGCGTAGTTCACTTCGAAGATATAGCGGTTGAAGTCTTCCCACGGATCGTTGGCCTCGTCATAGGCCGCGCGCGCATCCGGATCCGTCGGCGGAGTGCTGCAAGCGGCGGAGGTCAGCACCATCGCCGCAAGAGCTGCTCCCATCAGGCCGCGTCTTAGTTTTTCTTGCATTGCTTTGCTCTAACCAACCAACTTCGCGCTGGCCCGCGTCTTCGCGCGCGGGACGATCTTCACATCCTGGGGCGGTCCCGTCATCGCGCGTCCGCAACCTTCCTCAAACGGGCCGGCACCTAGCGCGGCGGCACTTGTATTCGCCGCGCGGCCCCGACCGAACAGGTTGGGCCCCACGCGTTAAGCCCTATCACGTCCGTTTGGGGACAAAAAACGGATTCCCCTCAATAGGATGTTTCTCAACAACATTGATGCTGAATTGCAACAAAGCGCGCGATTAACCAAACTACACCCCCAAAAAAGCTTTTATTCTCGACAGGGAACATAGATAGATATAAAGATATCCTTATATTGTTGTGTCTTAATGGTGAATTCTGATGGATGAATTGCTGACCGGATTGCGCGCCGCGGCGGAGCCAAGTCGGCTGCGGCTTTTGGCGTTGTGTGCGCATGCCGAGCTGACGGTCAGCGAGCTGACGCAGATTCTCGGGCAAAGTCAGCCGCGCGTGTCGCGCCATCTGAAGCTTTTATGCGAGGCGGGGCTGCTGGACCGGTTCCGCGAAGGCACCTGGGTGTTCTATCGCCTCGCGCAGCGCGGCGCGGGGGCGGAGCTGACGCGCGTGATCATCGACCAGGTTCCGCCGGACGACGCGACGCTGGCGCGCGACCTGGCGCGGCTGGACGATGTGCGCCGCACGCGCGCCGATGCCGCCGCCGCGTATTTCCGCGCCAACGCGCCGCGCTGGGACCAGATCCGCACCCTGCATGTCGACGACAACGAGGTCGAGCGCCGGCTGCTGGACATGCTGCCGCGCGAGGGCGTCGACGATCTTCTGGATATCGGCACGGGCACCGGGCGGATGCTCGAGCTGTTCGCGGCGCGCGTCGGTCGCGCCGTGGGCATCGATATGTCGCGCGAGATGCTGGCGATGGCGCGCGCGAACCTGGACAAGGCGGGCTTGCGCAACTGCCTGGTGCGGCAGGGCGACATGTACCAGTTGCCGCTGCCCGACCAATCCTTCGACGCGGTGATTTTCCATCAAGTGCTGCACTACGCCGACGAACCGGTCGAGGCGATCGCCGAGGCCGCGCGGGTGTTGAAGCCGGGCGGGCGCCTGCTGGTGGTCGATTTCGCGCCGCACGACCTGGAGAATTTGCGCAGCGAGCACGCGCACCGGCGCCTGGGATTCCGCGACGACGAGCTCGCCGGCTGGACCAGGGCCGCGGGACTCGATCCCGATCCGGTGGTTCATCTGCCGGGAAGGCAGTTGACCGTCGCGATCTGGCGCGCGACGCGCCGCGCCGGCGATGCGCGTGAGCCCGCTGCCGCGGCGGTGAGCGGCGAAGGCAGGAAACGATGAGCCAGCGCAGGGTCGCCCTGTCGTTCGAGTTCTTTCCGCCTAAGACGCCGGACATGGAGCAGCGCTTGTGGCAGGCGATCACCGCGCTTGAGCCCCTCAAGCCCCGCTTCGTGTCGGTCACCTACGGCGCGGGCGGCACCACGCGCGACCGCACCCATTCCACCGTCGCGCGCATCCGCGCCAACACGAAACTGGAACCCGCCGCGCACCTGACCTGCGTCGGCGCCACGCGCGAGGAAATCGACGAGGTGGCGCGGCGCTATTGGCTGGCCGGCGTTAGGCACGTCGTGGCGCTGCGTGGCGACCCGCCCGAGGGCATCGGCCAGCGCTATACGCCCCATCCCGGCGGCTATGCCTATGCCGCCGACCTGGTGGCTGGCCTGAGACGCGCGGCCGATTTCCAGATTTCGGTCGCGGCCTTTCCCGAAACGCATCCCGAGGCGTCGAGCGCCGATGCCGACCTCGACAATCTGAAGCGCAAGATCGACGCCGGCGCCGACACCGCGATCACGCAGTATTTCTTCGACGCTGCCGCGTTCCTGCGCTTCCGCGACCGCGCGCGCGCGCGCGGCATAAAGGCGCCGATCGTGCCGGGCCTGCTGCCGATCACCAATTTCAAGCAGACGGTTTCTTTCAGCCGGCGCTGCGGCACGTCGGTGCCCGATGCTTTGCACAAGCGCTTCGTGGGACTGGACGACGATCCGCAGGCGCGCCACGCCGCGGCGGTCGAAGCGGCGGCGGCGCTGGCGAACGAGCTGATCGCCGGCGGCGTCGACATGCTGCATGTCTACACGCTGAACCGCGCCGAGCTGACGCGCGACATCTGCGCCGCGATCGGCATCGCGCCGCCGGCTTCGGCGGCGGCCTGAGGCGCGCGGCGATGAGCGAGCTGCTGGAAGCGCTTAAAGAGCGCGTGCTGCTATGCGACGGCGCGATGGGCACGCAGATGCAGGCGCGCGACCTGGACGTTGAACGCGATTACCTGGGCGCGGAGAACTGCACTGAGATCCTGAACAAAAGCCGACCCGATCTGGTGCGCGCGATCCACGCGGGCTACATCGAAGCCGGCGCCGACCTGGTGCAGACCAACAGCTTCGGCGGCTCGCCGATCACGCTGGCCGAGTTCGGGTTGGAAGGCGAGACGCACGAGCTGAACAAGCGCGCGGCCGAGCTGGCGCGCGAAGCCGTGGCCGACGCGAAGGACGGGCGCAAGCGCTTCGTTCTGGGCTCGGTGGGTCCCGGCACCAAGCTGCCCAGCCTCGCCCATATCGACTACCAGAGCGTGGAAGACGCGATCGCCGTGCAATGCGCCGGGCTGATCGCGGGCGGGGTGGACGGCATCCTGGTCGAGACCTGCCAGGACCCGCTGTATTTCAAGGCCGCGATCAACGGCGCCAAGCGCGCCCGCGCCGACGCGAAGCCGGCCCTGCCGACCCTGCCGGTCATGCTGCAGGTGACGGTCGAGACCACCGGCACGTTGCTGGTCGGCACCGACATCGCCGCGGCAGCCACGATCGCCGACGCGCTTGAGGTCGACTCGATCGGGCTCAACTGCGCCACCGGCCCGCGCGAGATGGCCGAGCATGTGCGCTGGCTGCGCGAGAACTGGCCGGGGCTGATCTCGATCCAGCCCAATGCCGGCCTGCCCGAGCTGGTGGACGGCCGCGCGCGCTATCCGCTGACGCCCGCGGAGCTGACAAGCTGGATGGAGCGATTCGTCGCCGAGGACGGGGTGAATCTGGTCGGCGGCTGCTGCGGCACCACCAGGGAGCACATCGCGGCGCTCGACGCCATGCTGCGCCGGCGCGCCACCGGCTTGCGTCACCGTCCGGCGCCGGTGAAGCGCGATCCCAAGTGGACTCCGTCCATCGCCTCGCTCTACGGCCAGGTGCCGTTGCGCCAGGAAAACGCCTATCTGTCGATCGGCGAGCGCTGCAACGCCAACGGCAGCAAGAAATTCCGCGAACTGCAGGAGAAAGGCGACTGGCAGGCTTGCGTCGAGATGGGCCGCGACCAGGTGCGCGAGGGCTCGCACGCGCTGGACGTCTGCACCGCCTTCGTCGGCCGCGACGAAGCCAGGGAGATGGCCGAGGTGGTGTCGCGCATGCGCGGCTCGGTCAACGCGCCGCTGGTGATCGATTCGACCGAGCTGCCGGTGCTGGAAGCGACGCTCAAGCTCTACGGCGGCAAGCCGATCATCAACTCGATCAATTTCGAGGACGGCGAGGGGCCGGCCGAAAAGCGCCTGAAGCTGGCCAAGCGTTTTGCCGCCGCCGTGGTGGCGCTGACCATCGAGGAAAAGGGCATGGCCAAGACCGCGGAAGACAAGCTCCGCGTCGCCAGGCGGCTGTACGATTTCGCCGTCAACCGGCACGGCCTGCCGCCCTCGGACCTGCTGTTCGATCCGCTGACCTTCACGATCTGCACGGGCAACGACGACGACCGCAAGCTGGGCTTGTGGACGCTGGAGGCGATCGAGACGATCGCCAAGGACATGCCGCAGTGCCAGATCGTCCTGGGCCTGTCGAACATCTCGTTCGGCCTCAAGCCCGTGGCGCGCGCGGTGCTCAACTCGGTGTTCCTCGACCATGCGCTGAAGCGCGGCATGACCGGCGCCATCGTGCACGTGTCGAAAATCCTGCCGCTGCACAAGATCCCCGAGCTGGAGGTCAAGACCGCCGAGGACCTGATCTTCGACCGGCGCGCCGACGGCTACGACCCGCTGCACGCGTTCATCGCGCTGTACAGGGACCGCCAGGCCGAGGCGAGCGAGAAGCGCGCGCGCTCGGAGAAGGTGGAAGAGCGCCTGAAGCAGCGCATCGTCGACGGCGACCGCACCGGCCTCACCGACGATCTGGCGCTGGCGATGCAGAGCTACAAGCCGCTGGACATCATCAATACCTTCCTGCTCGACGGCATGAAGGTGGTGGGCGAGCTGTTCGGGTCGGGCAAGATGCAGTTGCCGTTCGTGCTGCAATCCGCCGAGACCATGAAGGCGGCGGTCGCGTACCTGGAACCGCACATGGAACGCGTAGAAGGCTCCGCCAAAGGCACGGTGGTGCTCGCGACCGTGAAAGGCGACGTGCACGATATCGGCAAGAACCTGGTCGACATCATCCTCACCAACAACGGGTTCCGCGTGGTGAACCTGGGCATCAAGCAGCCGCTCGATGCGATCTTGAAGGCGGCGGCGGACCACAAGGCCGACGCCATCGGCATGTCGGGCCTGCTGGTGAAATCCACCGTGGTGATGAAGGGCAATCTGGAAGAAATGTCGCGCCAGGGCGTCAAGACGCCGGTGCTGTTGGGCGGCGCGGCGCTGACCAGGCGCTATGTCGAGGACGATTGCGTGAAATCGTACGCCTGCGGGCGTGTGGCCTATGCCGGCGACGCGTTCGACGGGCTCGACCTCGCCACCAAAGTGGTCGAGGGCGGTTTCGACAAGCATCTGGAGGCGCGCCAGGCGGCGAACCAGAACAAATCCAAGAACACGCGCCGCATCTTGGGCAAGGCGACCGACGCCGCCACGCGCCCGGTGGATTTCGAGGAGACGCGCCTGCGCCGCTCGGAGCTTGGCGCGGGCGTCGACGTGCCCGCGCCGCCGTTCTGGGGCGCGCGCGTGATCGAGTCGACGCCGATCCGCGCGCTGCTGCCCTATCTCAACGACCGCATGCTCTATCAATTCCATTGGGGCTACCGCAAGGAGGGCCGCACGCTGCAGCAATACATGGAATGGGCACGCCAGGAGCTGAAGCCGATTCTCACGCGCCTCGTCGGCGTGTGCGAGCAGCAGCAGATTCTGCAGCCCAGCGCGGTCTATGGCTATTGGAAAGCAGCCGCCGAGGGCAACGACGTGGTGGTCTACGACATGGACGGCAAGTCGCCGCTCGCGCGCTTCACCCTGCCGCGCCAGGCGCGCGAGGACGGTCTGTGCATCGCCGATTTCTTCCGCGACGCATCGCTGGGGCCGGACCAGCGCGACGTGATCGGCTTCCAGGTCGTCACCATGGGCCAGCACGCCTCGGACGTGGCGCGCGAATGGTTCGCCGAAAATCGCTATCAGGATTACCTGTATCTGCATGGGCTCGGCGTGGAGATGGCCGAGGCGATGGCGGAATACGTCCACACCAAAATCCGCGCCGAGCTGGGCTTCGCCGGCGACGACGCGCGGACGATGGACGAACTGCTGCGCCAGGGCTATCGCGGTTCGCGCTACAGCTTCGGCTATCCGGCCTGCCCGCGGCTGGAAGACCAGGAACCGATCCTGAAAATCCTCGGCGCCGAGCGCATCGGCGTCAAGCTCAGCGACGAGTTCCAGTTGCACCCCGAGCAATCCACCTCGGCAATCGTCGTGCATCACCCCCGAGCGAAATACTTCTCGGTCTAGGTTGGTCTGAACGCAGCCGTCATGGCCGCACTTGTTGCGGCCATCCACGTCGTCATGATTCCAAATGCCATCGCTGGATTTACGATTTTCGGCCCGCCTTTGCTCGCCTCCAGACTTGCCACGGCCCCGACGTGGATGCCCGGCACAAGGCCGGGCATGAGAACAATGAGAAAAGATTGAATTCTTTGCTGCAGTGCGGCGTGGGGGCCCCCGGATCGTCTTGCCCTTGAGGCCGACCCGGCTCATTCTGGTATACGTAATACAAAGCGGATCCAATCCGCGAAGACCCAGGCGATCAAGCCCGGTTAGGGAGGAAATTCCATGACGCAGTGGATCAGGTTCGAGCGCAAGGGCCGCGTCGAGTTCGGCACGCTCGCGGACGGCACGATCACCGTGCATACCGGCGACATGTTCGCCGGGGCCAAGCCCACCAACGACACGGCCAGACTTTCCGAGGTGCGCGTGCTCAGCCCATGCGAGCCGTCGAAGATGGTCTGCCTGTGGAACAACTTCCACCAGCTTGCGGCCAAGTTCGGCTTTCTGATCCCCGACGAACCGCTCTATTTCCTGAAAGCGCCCAACGCGCTGCACCCCGCCGGCGCGCCCATTGTCAGGCCGAAGTCCTATAGCGGCCGCATCTTCTACGAAGGCGAACTGGGCGTGGTCATCGGCAAGAAATGCTCTATGGTCGGCGAGGCCGAGGCCGGCGACTACATCTTCGGCTACACTTGCGTGAACGACGTCACGGCCATCGATTTGTTGAAGAAGAACCCGACCTTCGACCAGTGGTCGCGGGCCAAAAGCTTCGACACGTTCGGTGTGCTGGGCCCGGTGATCCAAACCGGCATCGACCCGATGAAGCTCAAGGTTCGCACCATCCTCAACGGCAAGGAAGTGCAGAACTATCCGGTCGGCGACATGTTCTTCCCGCCGCACAAGCTGGTGGCCCTGGTGTCGCGCGACATGACGCTGATGCCGGGCGACGTGATCGCATGCGGCACGTCGATCGGCTCGGGGCCGATGGCCGCCGCCGAAAACACCATCGAAATCGCCATCGACGGCGTCGGCACGCTCAGCAATCCGTTCAACCAGGTGCTGCCGAGCCCCTATCTGCTGAAAGAGCCGCCCAAGCCCATGCGCGTGTGCGTGGTGGGGGCGGGCGCCATCGGCGGGCTGGTCGCGGCCAAGCTGGCGCTGGGCGGCAATCAGGTGACGGTGATCGACATGGGGCCGCACCTCGCCGCCATCAAGACCAACGGCCTCAAGCTCGAATCGCACGACGGCAAAATCGAGACCGCCAAGGTCAAGGCGGTCGACAAGGCGGCCGATGCCGGCAAGCAGGATATCGTGGTGCTGGCGGTCAAAGCGCACTTCCTCGATCAGGTCGTCAAGGACATCGATCATCTGCTCGACGCCGACACGGTGGTGCTGACAGTGCAGAACGGCCTGCCGTGGTGGTACTTCCAGCGCCTGGGCGGCAAGTACGACGATAAAAAGCTGGAGAGCCTCGACCCGACCGGCGTCCTCACCAAGAAAATCGACGCCAAGCGCCTGATCGGCTGCGTGGTGTATCCGGCGGCGGCGGTGACCGCGCCGGGCGTGATCCACCACGTCGAGGGCGACCGGTTCCCGATCGGCGAACTCGACGGCGCCGAGACCGAGCGCGTCAAGCGCGTGCACGACATGTTCGTGAAAGCGGGCCTGAAGTCGCGCGTGCTGAAGGACATCCGCTCGGAGATCTGGCTCAAGGCCTGGGGCAATCTGTCGTTCAATCCGATCAGCGCGCTGACGCACGCCACGCTGGTGGATATCTGCCAGTTCCCGGAAACCCGCCATCTCGCGGCGCGGATGATGGAAGAGGCCGAGACCATCGCCAAGAAGCTGGGCGTCACCTTCCGCGTGACCATCGACAAGCGCATCGCCGGCGCCGAGAGCGTCGGCGCGCACAAGACCTCGATGCTGCAGGACGTGGAGGCCGGCCGGTCGCTCGAGACCGAGGCGCTGGTCGGCTCGATTTTGGAAATGGCGCGGCTGACCGACACGCCCGCGCCGGCGATCGAGTCGGTCTACGCGCTGGTCAAGCTCTTGAACAAGGTGATGCTGCTGGAAGGCGGCGGCGTGAAGGTAGAGAAGGCCAAGGCCGCCGCCAAGGCGGCGTAGGCCGTTACCTCTTCAACGCCCGCTCCAGCATGTCCAGCCGGTCCTGGCCCCAGAACGGTTCGCCCTTGTAGACGTACCAGGGCGCGCCGAAGACCTGGGCTTTGATCGCCTCGTCGGTGTAGCGGTCGTAGATTTGCTGAATCTCGGGCGCCAGGCTCGCCTCCAGCAGTTTCCTGCCGTTCAATCCCTCAGCGTCGGCGATTTTCGCCAGCGTGTCGGGGTCGGCGATGTTCTTCTCCTCGGCCCAGATCGCGCGGAAGATCGCGGCGCTGAACTTGCCCACATCCTGCCCGGCTCTGTCGACGGCGATGGCGAGCCGCGCGGCGGGATTCGAGTCCACCGGAAAGTATTTCGGCTGCAGATTCAGCTTCGCGCCGAGATGCTCCGACCAGCGCTTGAGCTCGATCAGGCGATAGGCCTGGCGCTGCGGCGGGCGCTTGTTGACGGGCAGGCCGCCGGATTGCGGGAAGATGCGTCCATAGTCCACCGGTTTGAAATCGACCCTCGCGCCGGCGGCCTTCGCCACCTTCAAGAAACGCTCATGCCCCATATAGGTCCAGGGGCTTTGGTGCGAATAGTAATAGTCGATCGTCTTGCCGGCCGTTTTCATCCTGTTCTCTCCGTTTGTCGCGCCGCTTCGCGCTCGCGCAGCACTTTACGCTGGATCTTTCCGGTCGTGGTCATCGGTAACTCACCGACGAATTCCACCAGGCGCGGATATTCATGCGCCGCCAGACGCGTGCGCACCCAGTCCTGCACCTCGCCCACCAGTTTCGCGTCGGGCACCACGCCCGGCTTCGCCACGATGAACGCCTTCACCGCCTCGGTGCGCACCGGGTCGGGCACGCCGATCACCGCGGCCATCGCCACCGCGGGATGCTTCAACAGGCAATCCTCGATCTCCGCCGGGCCGATGCGATAGCCGGCCGAGGTGATTACGTCGTCGCTGCGGCCGTGGTAGCGGAAATATCCCTCGGCGTCGCGCCGCGCCGTGTCGCCAGTCATCAGCCAGTCGCCCGCGAACTTGGCGCGCGTCGCTTCCGGGTTTCGCCAGTATTCCAGGAACATGACGGGGTCGGGCCGGCGCACCGCCACGTTGCCGGGCTCGCCCGCCGGCAGCTCGTTGCCGTCGTCGTCCACGACCGCGACGGTGTGGCCGGGGATGGCGCGACCCATCGAGCCTGGCTTGGCCTTCATGACGCCCGCGCAATTGCCGACCACCAGGTTGCATTCCGTCTGGCCGTAGAATTCGTTGATCGTCAGGCCGAAAGTGGCGCGGCCCCAATCCAGCAGTTCGCTGCCCAGCGTCTCGCCGCCGCTGCCGATCGAGCGCAGCTTGAATCCGTGCCGCGCGGGGTTCTGCACCTGGCGCATCATCTTAAGGGCGGTCGGCGGCAGGAATGAATTGCGCACGCCGTATTTGGCGAGCAGGAAAAACGCCTCGTCCGGATCGAACTTGCGCGCGCGATAGGCCAGCACCGGCACGCCGTGATGCCAGGCCGGCAGCAGCACATCCAAAAGTCCGCCGATCCAGGCCCAATCCGCCGGCGTCCACATCAGGTCGCCTTCTTGCGGAAAGAATTCGTGCGGAAATTCCACGCCCGGCAGATGGCCCAGCAGCACGCGATGCGCGTGCAGCGCGCCCTTGGGCTGGCCCGTCGTGCCGGAGGTATAGATGATCAGCGCCGGATCGTCGGCCGCCGTATCCGCCGCCGTGAAGCGGTCCGACGCCGCTTCGACCGAAGGCCAGAACGCGATCGGCTGGTCGCCCGCAGCGAAGCACAGATTGGCGTCGCCGCCGCTGCCGCCATCCGTCAGCAGGATCGTGCGCAACTCAGTCAAGCCCTCGCGGATCGGTGCGATCTTCACGAGGCCCGAGGCGTCGGTCACCAGCCCGCGCGCGCCGCAATTCGAGAGGCGGTATTCCAAGGCCTCGACGCCGAACAGCGCGAACAACGGCACGGCGATCAGCCCGGCCTTGTATGCCGCGATATGGGCGATGGCCGTCTCGGGCGATTGCTGCAACAGGATGGCCAGGCGGTCGCCGCGCTTCATTCCCTGCGCCAGCAGCACATTGGCCAGGCGGTTGGACAGCTTCGCGATGTCGGCGAACGTATAGCGCGCCTCGTTCCCCGCTTCGTCGCGATAGATCAGCGCCAGCCTGCCGCCGTCCTGCCGGTCGCTGACATCCCGGCCGATGTTGAAGCGCGCGGGCACGCGCCAGCGGAATTTCGCCACCGCCTCTTCATAGCTGCGGGCCGGCTCAAGCATACGTTTCACTCCCCACGGGGAATGATACAATCGCCCCATGCCCGGCGATACAAGCTCGGTCGATTACCGGACCTCCGCCTGTCCGCATGACTGCCCCAGCACCTGCGCGCTGGAGGTCGAGCGGCTGGACGAACGGCGCATCGGCAAGGTGCGCGGGGCGGCGGCCAACGGCTACACGGCTGGCGTGATCTGCGCCAAGGTCGCCCGCTATGCCGAGCGCGTGCATCACCCCGACCGGCTGACCAGGCCGCTCCGGCGCGTGGGCGACAAGGGCATGGGTCGCGCCGCTTTCGTCGAGATTTCCTGGGACGAGGCGCTGGACCGCACATCGCAGGCGATGCAACGCGCCACGCAGAAGCACGGGCCCGAATCGGTGTGGCCGTATTTCTATGCCGGCACGATGGGGCTGGTGCAGCGCGACGGCATCGAGCGCCTGCGCCACGTCATGCGCTATTCGCGCCAGCACTCCACGATCTGCAACACCCTCAGCGACGCGGGCTGGTACGCCGGCGCGGGGGCGAAATGGGGCGTCGATCCGCGCGAGATGGCCGAGGCCGACCTGATCGTTATCTGGGGTGGCAATCCGGTCGCCACCCAAGTCAACGTGATGACTCACATTTCCCGAGCCCGGAAAAACCGTGGCGCGAAGCTGGTGGTGATCGACCCTTACCGCACCGGCACGGCCGAGCAGGCGGATATGCATCTGTGCCTCAGGCCCGGCACCGACGGTGCCTTGGCCTGCGCGGTGATGCATGTGCTGTTCAAGGAAGGCTTGGCCGACCGCGCCTATATGGCGCGCTACACCAGGGACGCCGACCGGCTGGAAAAGCACCTCGCGTTGCGCACGCCGGATTGGGCGGCGAAGATCACGGGCCTTGCGGCCGACGAGATCGTCGGCTTCGCACGGCTCTATGGCGCGACCAAGCGCGCCTATCTGCGCCTCGGCTACGGGTTCTCGCGTTCGCGCAACGGCGCGGCGCAGATGTTCGCCGCGTCCTGCCTGCCGGCGGTCACCGGCGCCTGGCAATACAAGGGCGGCGGCGCCATGTACGGCATGGCGGGGATCTACAAGCTGGACAAGGCGCTGATCGAAGGCAGGGACGCGATCGATAAATCGGTGCGTGTGCTCGACCAGTCGCGCATCGGCCCGGTCCTCACGGGCGACAGGCGCGACCTGGGCGACGGGCCGCCGGTCACGGCGCTGTTCATCCAGAACACCAACCCTGTCGTGGTGTGCCCGGAATCGCTTGTCGTGCGCGACGGCTTCCGGCGCAACGACCTGTTCGTGTGCGTGCACGAGCAGTTCATGACCGACACGGCGGCGATGGCCGATATCGTGCTGCCCGCCACCACGTTCCTGGAACACGACGACATCTACCAGGCCGGCGGCCACACGCATCTGCAGGTGACCAAAAAGGTGATCGAACCGGTCGGCGAATCGCGCTCGAACCACGACGTGATCTGCGCCCTGGCCAAGCGCCTGGGCGCTAGGCATGCGGGCTTCGAGATCACGGCCTGGGAGATCATCGACCGGATGCTGAAATCCTCGGGTCTGCCCGACGCCGAAACCGCCTATCGCATGGGCTGGATCGATCTGACGCCCGATTTCCGATCGGCCCATTTCCTCGATGGCTTCGGCTACGCGGACAAGCGCTTCCACTTCTCGCCGGATTGGAAGCGTTGGGGCGAGGATCACAAGCGCATGCCCGAGCTGCCGGACCACATGGAGGCGATCGACGCGGCGGATGCCGAGCATCCTTTCCGCCTGGTGGCAGCGCCGGCGCGCCAGTTCCTCAACACCAGCTTCACCGAAACGCCGACCTCGCGCGCGCGCGAAGGGCGGCCCACGGCCCTGATCCACCCCCGGGATTGCGACGCGCTGGGCCTCGCCGACGGCGCGCTGGTGCTGATCGGCAACAAGCGCGCCGAGGTCGCGGTGCATATCAGGCGTTTCGACGGATTGCAGCCCGGCGTGGTGGTGGTGGAAAGCATCTGGCCCAACGCCGCGTTCCGCGACGGGATGGGCATCAACGCGCTGATCGCGGCCGATGCCGCCCCGCCGCATGGTGGTGCCGTGTTCCACGACACCGCCGTGTGGCTTAAGCCGACGAACTGATGGCGCGCGGCGACGAAAAACTGCCGCAGAACCGGCCCGCGTCCGACGCGGTCGCCGAGTTCTTGAAGAAAGTCGCGGTCGCGCCGCGGCCCGCGTCGGGCGGCCCGCGCGGGCGTTTGGTCGTGGCGCTCGACGCCACCGCCAGCCGCGGGCCGACCTGGGACCGCGCCTGCCGGATCCAGGCCGAGATGTTCCAGGTGACCGCGACCCTCGGCGGATTGGAAGTGCAGCTCGCCTATTACCGGGGCCTCGGCGAGTTCGAGGCCACGCCCTGGGTGGCCGATGCCGCTGGATTGGCGCGGCGCATGGCCGGGGTGCAGTGCCTGGGCGGGCAGACGCAGATCTTGCGTGTGCTGCGCCACGCCCACGGCGAAACCTCGGCGCACAAGGTCAATGCGGTGGTGTTCGTCGGCGACTCGATGGAAGAGGATATCGACGCGCTGTCGGCCGCCGCCGGCGCGCTGGGCCTGAAGGGCGTTCCTTGCTTCATGTTCCAGGAGGGCGACGATCCGGTCGCGCGCCGCGCGTTCCAGCAGGTGGCGAAGCTGACCGGCGGCGCCTGGTGCCCGTTCGACACGGGCAGCGCCGATCAATTGCGCGAGCTGCTGCGCGCCGTGGCGGTGTTCGCCGCGGGCGGGCGGGCGGCGCTCAGCGACTTGAGCAAGCGCAGCGGCGGCATGGCGCTGCGCTTGACGCACCAAATGGATCAGAAGAAATAGCGCGATGATCGTCTGGCTGATCGTCGGCGTGATCCTCGCCATCGCGGTGGCGCTTTTGGTGCGCGGCTTCGTCGGCGCCGAGCCCAAGCTGGTCGCCAGGGTGCTGCGCTGGACCGCGCTGGTGCTGGGCGGCGCGCTGGCGGCGTTCTTCGTGTTCACCGGCCGCGGGCAGCAGGCGCTCTATACGCTGATCGTGCTGGGGCCGATGCTGATGCGCTGGAAGGCGCTGTTTAACCGCCTCAAAGGCATGATGGGCCCGTCGCCGGGGCAAAGCTCGACGGTCGGCACCGCGTATCTCGACATGGAGCTGGACCACGACAGCGGCATGCTCGACGGCAGGATCAAGTCGGGGCGCTTCGCCGGGCGGCGCCTGGGCGAGCTTCAGGTGGTCGAGCTGGTGGAGCTGCTGCAGGACTGCGCGGCCTCCGATCCGTCCTCGGTGCAATTGATCGAGGCGTTCCTCGACCGCAACCACCCGGAGTGGCACGAGGCCGCCGAAGCCGAGGCGGGCAGGGGCGGCGGCGCGGGCGGCGGTTTTGCCGAGGCCATGACGCCGGCTGAGGCGCGCCGCATCCTGGGCGTGGACGAAGACGCCGACGAAGGCGACATCAAAGAGGCGCACCGCCGGCTGATGCTGAAGAACCACCCCGACCAGGGCGGCTCCACCTATCTCGCGGCCAAGATCAACCAAGCCAAGGACGCGCTTTTGAAAAAAAGGCGTTAGGCGATTTCCTATTTCGTCATGACCGGGCCTGACCCACGACTGTCCGGTTTAGCTTTTAG
>JAHFPH010000043.1 GCA_023266845.1 Rhodospirillaceae bacterium | reverse complement strand
CGCCGGCCGCTGCGCGAAAAAGACCCGCGCGCCTGGGCCGAGTTTTCCGCGCGTCTGGCGCAGCACGACGCGCTGGGATCGGCCATGACCCTGCGCGGCGTGCAGATGCGCCGTCCGTCGCTCTGGGACCTGGCGCCGCGAATGAAGGCGATGCGCGTGCCGGCGCTGATCGTCACCGGCGACGCCGACGAGCCGTGCATCCAGCCCTCGTTGCTGATGCGCCGCGAGATTCCCGGCGCGGGTCTGTTGGTGCTGCCGCATGGCGGGCACGCCATCAATCTGGAAGAACCGGACTGGTTCAACCGGGCGCTCGGCGATTTCCTGCTGGCGGTCGAGCAAGGACGGTGGCTAAAAGGCGGGCCGTAGTGCCGCCGGCGCTGCGGCGATCAAGCTCGACCGCCCATTCTGCCACTAAAAGCAAAAATATCAGTCCGGGTTTCTCACCACGCGGAAACCGAAGCTATCGCCATTGAGATCGCTACGGTCGCGTACGCGGTTGGCCGCGCGGACGTGATCGATGGGAGAGCCCCAGTCGCCGCCGCGCCGGACGCGGCGCGAGCAATCGCCGGAAGTCCAGGCGGAGCCGTTGGTCGGCGCCCCGTTATACGTTTCGTTCCAGCAATCCTCAACCCACTCGCGCACGTTTCCGAGCATGTCGTATAGCCCGAATGCATTCGGCTTGTAGCTGCCGACCGGCGACGAGGCCTCCCACGGCGTTTGCGCGTCGGCGGTCTCGCGCGACACCTCGATGCGGACCTTCTTGAACACCTCCTCGATCGGCATGCCCGGCGTCTTGACCGCCTCGACCAGCTTCGAGGTGTAGAGCCCGTTGTCGCCCGACCCATCGGCGGCGACCGTGCCGGGCGCGGTGGCGCAGGCGATCATGGTGCCCTTGGGCGCGTTGACCTGGGCCAGGCCGCCGGCCTGGGCGCGGAAGCGCCGCTCGAACGGGCAGAGCAAGCAACGCGAGGATGCGGAGAACGATCAGGCGCATGTTATATCCTTCGACCGCGCTGGAATGTGATCCATCCCACACATAGTAAATGCGGAGCAGCCCGAGCGGCAAGGCGTTGCGCCAGCCCGCCTATTTTTCCCAGGGTGGCGTGGACACGGGCTTGCCGTAGCGGCTGCCCTGGAAGAACTCGACGCCCTCGCCGACCAGGAATTTCTCGTCCGCGTCGGACATAGCACCCTCGGCCACGACGCTCAGTCCCTGGTCGCGCGCCGCGTCGGCCAGGGAGCACACGAAGGATTGCTGGCGCGGCGCCTCGGCGATGCCGGCGGCGTAGCCGGCGTCGATCTTCACGATATCCACTTTAAGCGCCATCAGGTTGCGGAACGACGTGTGCCCCGCGCCGAAATCGTCCAGCGCCACGCGCACATCAAGCGCGCGCAGCTCGGACACGAACCGCGCCGCCGCCGGAATGTCGCCGAGGGCGGCGGTTTCGGTGATCTCGACCACCAGCCGCGGCCCCAGCGCGGGCGCGGCGCCGAGGCGCCGGTTGAGCGCGCTAAGCCAGTCGCGGTCGGCGACGGTAAGGCCGGACAGGTTGACCGACAGCGCGGCCGCCGCGTGGCGTTCCAGTGCATCCAACGCCATGTCCAGCACGCGCCGGTCCAACGCAGGCATGTCGCCCATGTGCTCGGCCGCTTCGATGAAGCCGGTCGCCCCGATCGGCCTTGTGGCGGAGCCGCCGAGGCGCAACAGGCATTCCCAATACGCCGGGACGCGCGTGCTGGCCGCGACGATCGGCTGGTAGGCGAAGCTCAGCGCGCCAAGCTCCAGCGCGCGCTGCTTGGAACGGTCCTCGGTCATGCCGTCGCCGGACGCGGGCCGCCGATGCAAGGGCGGCGCTTGGGGCGTTGAGCGATTGGCGCCAGCGGCGCGAATCGCCTGACGTTTGGGCACGGCTTCCAGGTTGTCCTAATTGCCCCAATACCTTCATCACCACCGCGCGCATTCAAGCCGGCCGACATGCGCAAATAACCGTTATCTTTCGATAATATGACCATGTTCCGGCCTTTACTGGCGAATTAACCATTACCCTACCAGAGCCAATAGGTAGGGATAATTTTCTCGCTGTATATATTAGATAAAATTTGGTAAACTCGTTAACCAACTAATAAACGCGCAAGCCTTGGCTGTCGGCGGAGCAACCGCCGCAACATGCGCGAAAAGAACACGGTTTGCGGGGCGAATGTTATGGGTACTCGGACGCACGAGCTCGACAAGTATGTCGGCGCTCGCATACGTGAACGCCGGACGATGCTGGGCTACACCCAGCAGCAACTGGCGGACATGATCGGTGTGACCTATCAGCAGGCGCATAAATACGAGCGCGGCATCAACCGCGTCTCGGCCGGGCGTCTGTTCGAGATCGCCGAGGTTCTCGACGTGCCCGTGGGGTATTTCTACGACGGGCTGGGCTCCAAAAGCGAAAAGGAAGCCCCGACCCGCCAGCGCATGTGCCTGGAACTGGCGCGCAATTTCTCCATGATCAAGAACGACCGCCACCAGGAGGCGCTGAGCCAATTGGCGCGGGCGCTCGCGGCGTCGGAACAAGCGGCCAAGGAAGTCCCGGCCGCAACGCCGACCCAGGCTTCGGAATAGGGCCGCTTCCCTCTTTCTTCTTCTTCCTTTCCCGCCATTCGCCGGCGGCGCATAGCGCGCCGCTGAAAGCGTTCGCGCTTGGCCTGGCGCTGGTCGCGTCCGCAGCGGCGCCCGCCTTCGCCGGCGCGTTCGAGGACGCGCAGGCGCGCGGCCGGCTTCTGGTGGGCGTGCGCGCCGACTATCCGCCGTTCGCCTTCATCGACAGCGAGGGCCGCAACGCCGGGTTCGAGATCGACATCGCGCGCTTCCTGGCGCTGCGCCTCATGGGCTCGGAGAACCGCGTCCGCCTGGTGCCGCTGGTCGGCCAGCGGCGCATCGAGGCGCTCATCGACAAGCGCGCGGACCTGGTGATCGCCAGCCTGGCCTTGACCGAGGACCGCCGCGCCCAGGTGCTGTTCACCGAGCCGTACTACGCCTCGGGCACCGGGTTGCTGGCGCGCAAGGAAGCGCCGATCCGCGCCTGGGCCGATCTCAAGCGCCGGCGCGTCTGCACCATCGAAGGCGCCGCTTATGACGAGCAGCTGGCGCAGCTTGGCGTCGAGCTGGTGCGCTTTCCCGCGGCACCCGCCGCGTTCAGGGCCTTGCGCGACGGCCAATGCGAAGGCCTGGCCTACGACGATTCCGGCTTGGCCGCGCGCCTGACCGAGGCGGAATGGCGCGGCGATTTCCATCTGCCGTTGCCGCCGCTTTCCGTGCTGCCGTGGGCCGTGGCGATGCGCCGCGACGACTCGGCGTTCCGCGCGTTGATCGATCCGCTAATCGTCGAAATGGAGGCAAGCGGCTTCATCGTGGCGTTGGAGGCGAAATGGCGCCTGCCGCCGTCGGCCTTCGCGCGCGAGCGCATGGAGCGCGCGCGCCGCGCGCCGGTGCCGACCCGGTAGCGGTCGCCCCGCAACCCGCAAATCGCCCGGCCCGTCAAGGCCGGCCGCCGCGCAATCGGGTGCTGCGGCGATGGACATACAAGGCGGGCCACGCAAAGATTTGCACACGTAGAGAAGATGGACCCGACCAATAGGCCATGCCCGCCATGACCTCGCGCTCCGGTGGATCCGGCTCCGGACGTCCGCCGCCGCCCACATCCGTGGGCGCCGCGGCGCTGAACGCGTTGCGCGACGCGGCGGCGCTGTTGCGCCACGGCCGCGCGGCCGAGGCCGTTGCCGCGTACCGGCGCATCGTCAAGGCGCATCCCGACAATCCCGAGGCGCATCACAACCTGGGCGTGGCGCTGCGCGCCGAAGGCCATGGCGAGGAGGCGGTGGCCGCCTATCGCCGCGCCATCGAGCTGCGTCCGGGTTACTCAGCCGCGCATCACAATCTTGGTCTGGCGCTGGACGCGGGCGGAAGGCCGATGGAGGCGCTGAAGCATCATTTCCAGGCCTATCGCCTGGCGAACGACCGCGCCGATTTCGCCCAGGCGCTGGCAGCGGCCCTGCGCCCGGTGCGGCTCAAAACCGCCAGCCCCGCCGTGGTCGAGGGCATGCTGGGCTTGTTCTCGGCGCCCGATATCGACCGCCAGGATCTGATGGGTGTGGCCGCCAGTCTGGTGCTGGCGCGCGAGGGTCTCGGCGACGCGCTCGCGCTGTCGGCCGCGCCTTGGGACAAGGCTTCGGGCAAACTCGGCGCCTGGCTGAAAAGCCATGCCGGCAAAGCGCTGGCGAAAGACCCGCTGTTTCTGGCGCTGCTGAGCGAGACCGTGCTGTCGGAAGAGCGGCTGGAGGGGCTGGTCGTGGCGCTGCGCCGCCTGCTGCTGGAGCGCGTTTCCGCCAACGAGGCGCTCAGCGATCAGGCGTTGGCCGGGGCGATCGCCTGCCAGGGCTTCGCCAACAACTACGCCGCCCCCGAGAGCGGCGAGGAAACCAAAGCGGTCGATGCGCAGGTGTGGAAATTGGCGCGCGAGGCGCTGGTGCTGGACGCCGAGGCCGCGGGCGAGCTGCTGTTGACGCTCGGCATGTACCGGCCGCTCGGGCGCTTGAGCGGCGCCGCGGAACTCGCGCGGCGCGCGCGGCGCTCGGGCAAGGAACTGGAGGAAGTGCTGCGCCGGCAGATCGACGAGCCGGCGCAGGAGGCGGAGCTGGCGCGCGCGATGCAAAGCCCGACGCCGATCGAAGACCCGGTTTCCGCCGCGGTGCGCAGGCAATACGAGGAGAACCCCTATCCGCGATGGCGCTCGATCACCCGCCGTCCGGCGCGGCCGCTGGGCGAGGTGGTCGCGAGCCTGTTCCCCGCCGCCGCCGCCCCGATCCCCGCGCCGCCGCACAAGGTTCTGGTGGCGGGCTGCGGCACGGGACGCCACGCGCTGAACGTCGCGTTCCGTTATGCCGACTGCGATATTTTGGCCGTGGATTTGAGCCGCGCCTCGCTGGCGTACGGCCTCAGGCGCGCGCATGAGTTGGGCGTGGACAATATCCGCTTCCGCCAGGCCGATATCCTCAATCTCGGCGCGATCGAGGAACGCTTCGATCTGATCGAGGCCTCGGGCGTGCTGCACCACATGGCCGAGCCGCTGAAAGGCTGGACGGTCCTGGCGGGCCTGCTCAAACCCGGCGGTTTCATGAAGCTCGGGCTTTACAGCAAGCTGGCGCGCCAGGGCATCGCGGCGGCTCGGAGCTTCGTGACGAAGAACAAATTCCCCGCCACGGCCGATGGCATTCGCGCGGCGCGCGCGGCGATCCGCGCGCTCAAGGCCGACGATCCGCTGCGCAAGGTGGCGGACGAGCTGGACTTCGCCTCGATCGACGGCTGCCGCGACCTGCTGTTCCATGTGCAGGAGAGCTGCTTCACCCTGCCCGGGATCGCGGCGGCGATCGGCGGCCTGAAGCTCGATTTCCTGGGTTTCGAGATCGCCGACGACTCCACGCGCGCGGCTTACGCCAAGCTTTATCCCGACGATCGCGCGCGCATCGACCTCGAGCGCTGGCGCAAGCTCGAAGAGCAGCGCCCGGCTACGTTCCGCACCATGTACCAGTTCTGGTGCCGCCGCCCGTGACCGCCGCCGGTTTGGGAAAAATGCAGCGCTGTCTGTCCACGCGGCGCGGCTTTCTGCTGCTGCTGCTGGCCTATGTCGCGCTGCTCGCGGTTTTGCGCGTGATCTCCTCGCCGTCGCTCGGGCGCGACGACCTGATCGAGGCGATCACCGCCCAGGGCTGGGCGCTGGGCTACAACCCCACCCAGCCGCCGCTCTATGAATGGATGATCGTCGCGGCCACGTCGCTGCTGGGCCAGGGCGTGCCGGCGCATGTGCTGGTGAAATTCTCCACGCTCTATCTCGGCTATGTCTTCTTCTTCCTGGCGGCCGTGCGCGCGATCGGCGACACCTACCTTGCCGCGCTGGCCACGCTGACCTGGCTGCTGACCTACATGTTCGGCTGGGACATCACCCAGAACTACACCGAATCGGTGCTGCTGCTGGCCGTGGCGTCCGCGCTGATGTACGTAGCGCTCAGGCTGCGCGGCGGCGCGGGCTGGAACGCGTACCTGGCGTTCGGCGTCGTCGCGGGCCTCGGGCTGCTGACCAAATACAACTTCCCCGTTATCGTCGGCACGCTGCTGGCGGCCGGGTTGTTCGACTCGGGGCTGCGCCGCGCGCTGCTCGACCGGCGCATCGTCGTTTCGGCGCTGATCGCATTGCTGCTGTTCGCGCCGCATTGGCTGTGGATCAAGTATGGCCCGAACAATTTCCACGGCGCCTTCACCGGCGCGCTGCAGGTCGGCTGGAAGGGCGGATATTGGGCCGGGCTCGCCGCGGGCCTCGTCAGCATGCTGCGCTCGTCGTTCGATTTCCTGGCGCCGGGCGTGGCGCTGTGGGCGCTGCTGTTCTGGCGCGCGCTGCTGCCGGGCGCGCCGGGAGCGGGAGACGACACGGAAAAGCTGTTCGGCCGCTGGCTGGTATTGTCCTATGCGGTGATGGGCGTCAGCGTGGTGTTCGCCGGCGCCACCGTCATCAAATACCACTACATGATCATGGCGCTGACGCCCGCCTCGGTCTGGCTGTTCATGCGCGTGCGGCGCGCGGGCCTGCCCGCCGGGTTGGAGTCGTGGCGAGGCCGGGTTTTTCTCGGCGTGGTGGCGCTGTCGGTCGCGGCGGTGGCGGGCGCCATGATCTGGCGCAGCTTCGTCGCCACGGACCGCTGCGGGCGCTGCTATCTGCAATGGGACTACGCCGGCGTGGCCGATAAATTGCGCGCAGCCGGGTTCACGCGCGGCACCATCGTCGCCGACGACCACCATATCGGCGGCAATCTGCGCACGCATTTTCCGGACAGTCCGATGTACACGCTGAAATTCCCGGACTACGAGCCGTCAAAAAACGCCGCGGCGGCGCCCGGGCAATGCCTGGTGGTCTGGGACATCGAGGAAGACGGCAAGGCGCTGCCCGACGACATCGCCCAGTTCCTCAAGGTGCGCCTCGGCGCCAGTCCCGACGCAGCACCGCCGGCCGGCGAAATCGACCAGGCTTTCCGGCGCTCGGCCAAGCGCAGCTTGAAGCTGGGCTACGTTTTGTTTCCCGAGGGCAGCGGCCGGTGCCGCTAGGCGGCGGCGCCGTTGTCGCGCCGTTCACGCCAGATGAAATAGAGATTGCGCGCGTAGATGACGAGGCCGCCGGCCTGACCGGCGATGAACACCGGATCCTCGCGCCAGATCGCATAGCTCAGAAGCGTCGCGCCACCCGCCAGGCTGAAATACCAGAACGCCACGGGAATGACGCTCTTGCGCATGCGCTCGCTGGTCAGCCATTGCACCAGAAACCGGGCCGAGAACAATCCCTGGCCCAGAAAGCCGACCGCCAGCCAAATTGGATGTTCAACGCTTACAAGCGCCAGCCAAAGGTGGTCCTTGGTGTTGATGACCGCCAGCCAAACCGTGTTCGCGCTCATGACCTCTCCGTGCCCGACTCTTTTCCCAATTCCGTTTTCGGCGCGCGGCGCATCAGCCACATCACGCCGAACAGGTCGACGATTCCGACCCAAAGCCGGTCGAAGACGCCGTAGTTGGATTTGCCGCTGGCGCGTGGGCGGTGGTTGACGTCCACCGAGACCACGCGCCCGTCCGCGCGCCGCGCCAACGCGGTCAGGAAGCGATGCATGTGGTCGAATTGCGGCAGCGCCAGGAAATCGCGCCGGCGGAACAGCTTCAGCGAGCAGCCCGTGTCGGGCGTGCGGTCGCCCAGCAGCGCGGACCGCGCCGAGGCCGCCATGCGCGAGGAAAGCCGCTTGCTCAGGGAATCGCGGCGGTTGGCGCGCCGGCCGCAGATCATCAACACCGCGTCGGGATCGCCGAGGCGCTTCAGCTCGGCCTCGCAGGTCCTCAGAAGCAGCGCGATATCCGCCGGGTCGTTCTGTCCGTCGCCGTCCAGCGTGACGATCCACTCGGCGCGCGCGGCGCGCACCCCCGACATGATCGCGGCCGACTGCCCGCGGGTCTCGCGGTGGCTGAGCACGCGCAATTGCGGCAAACGCGCCCGGGCTACGGCCAGCGCGTTCGCGGTGCCGTCGGTGCTGCCGTCGTTCACGTAGACGATCTCGAAATCCTTGAGCGGCGCCAGCGCGTGCGCGAGCTCAGCCAGCAGCCGGTCGATATTGCCCGCCTCGTTCAGCACCGGAACGACGGCGGAAAGCACGGGTTGGCTCATCAAGGGATCCTGGGCGGATAGGGGCCCGCAAAAGGCGCCGTTAGGTCGCGCGAAAAGCCTTTAAGGTCAAGGGCTAATACGGCCGCCCCGGAACGCCCGGAGTCATTGATAAATCGGGAATTTCCGGCACAGCCGGGCCACGTCCGCGCGCACCGTGCGCTCGGTCGCGGCGTTGTCGTTGGCTTGGCGCGCCAGGCCGTCCAGCACGCGGCCGATCCACTGCCCGATCTGGCGAAACTCGGCCTCACCGAAGCCGCGCGCCGTGCCGGCGTTGCTCGACAGGCGCAGGCCCGACGGGTCGGTCGCGGGGCGCGTGTCGTTCGGAATCACGTTCTTGTTCACGGTCAGTCCCGCGGCTTCCAGGCTTTCCGAGGCGCGCTGGCCGCCGATGCCCTTGGCGCCCAGGTCCACCAGCATCAGCGTGGTGTCGGTGCCGCCCGAAACCAGCCGCAGGCCCTGGGCCGCGACCGATTGCGCGAGGGCCTGGGCGTTTTCCAGCGCCGCGCGCTGATAAGCGGCGAAGCTTGGCTTCAGCGCCTCGCGCAGGCACACCGCCTTGCCGGCGACCAGATGCAGCAGCACCGAGCCTTGAACGCCGGGGAACACGGCGCTGTCGATTTTCTTCGCCAGCGCGGCGTCGTCGGTCAACACGATGCCGCCGCGCGCCCCGCGCAGGCTTTTATAGGTCGTGGTGGTAACGACATGGGCGTGCGGGAAGGGATGGGGATGCAGACCCGTTGTCACCAGCCCGGCGAAATGCGCGATGTCCACCATGAAGGTCGCGCCCGCTTCGTCGGCGATCTGGCGCAGGACAGCGAAATCGATCTGGCGCGGATAGGCCGATCCGCCGGCGATCAGCAGCTTCGGCTTGTGCTGGCGCGCCAACGCGGCGACCTCGCCGTAATCGATGCGCTCGTCCTTGGCCGACACGCCGTAGGAATGGATCGTATAGGTCTTGGCCGAGGCGTTGGCGGGATGGCCGTGGCTCAAATGCCCGCCGGCCGATGTGCGCATGGAAAGGATCGCGTCGCCGGGCTTGAGCAGCGCCAGGTACACGGCCTGGTTCGCCTGGCTGCCGGAATGCGGCTGGACGTTGGCGAAGCCGCAGCCGAACAGGCGCTTGGCGCGTTCGATCGCCAGCATTTCTATTTTGTCGGCGAACTCGGCGCCGCCGTAATAGCGCTTGCCGGGCAGGCCCTCGACCGTCTTGTTGGTCAGAACCGAGCCGTGCGCCTCCAGCACCGCGCGGCTCACCAGGTTTTCCGACGCGATCAGCTCGATCTGGTCCTGCTGGCGATGCAATTCGCCGGCGATGGCCTCGGCCATCTCGGGGTCGGACTCCGTCAACGAAGCAGTGAAGTCCTGGCGCACGGGCTTCTATGCTTCCGCGACGATGTCGTAGTGCCGTACCTTGCGATCGAAACCGATCAACTCAGCCACCGCTCCCGGCTCAATCACGGCCTTGCCGGGGGTTGCGCCGGCGAAGCGCCGGATCGCCTTCATCGAGGACCATTTGGTCAGGACGACGAATTCAATCTGCCGTCGATTTTTCCGCTTCACCAGCAGCACGGCCTGGAAACCGCCGATCCGTTTCAATCGAGGAAGCACATGACGCTGGAAATACGCGGGATAGCCGTTCGGATTCGAGCTGGCAGCGCGCCCGCGCCACACGCGAAGGACGCCAATGGACTTGCGCAAGGCCGGCTTGGCGCGACGGGCCATATCTATTCCTTCGCGCGCTCGCGGTAGGTGCCGTCGGCGGTGTTGACCACCACTTTCGTGCCGGCGTCGATATGCACCGGCACCATGATCTTCTCGCCGTTCTCCAGCTTGGCCGTCTTGTAGGACGACGAGGCGGTCTGGCTACGCACGGCGGCGTCGGCCTCGACGATCTGCATCACGACGGTCGCCGGCAGCTCGACCGACACGGGCGCGCCTTCGAAGGTGCGCATCGAAACGGTCATGTTCTCCTGCAGCCAGCGCACCGGATCGCCGATCATTTCCTTGGGCACCGTGAATTGCTCGAAGCTCTTGGCGTCCATGAAGGTATAGGTGTCGCCGTCGCCGTACAGGAACTGGTACTCGCGGTCCTCCAGCTGCGCGCGCTCCAGCGTGTCGCCGGTGCGGTAACGGTCGTCGCGCTTGATGCCGTCCTTGATGCCGCGCATCTCGACCTGCACGAAGGCGCCGCCCTTGCCCGGCGTGATGATCTGCGATTTAGTGACCGCGAACAGCTTGCCGTCGATCTCGACGACGTGGCCGGGGCGCAGCGTGTTGGCCTGGACCTTCATTCCCTATCCCATCGATGCGGCGAAACTGGAAGCCTGAAAACGGCCGCTTGATTAGCAGACGAGCGTAAGGATCACAATGCCCGGCATAGGTTCCCCGTGGTGGCGGCCCGACCGTTTCGCAAGCAAGCGCCCCTTTCTGCGCCGCCGGGCGGAAATCGTGGCCGCGATCCGCGCCTGGTTCGCGGGCCAAGGCTTCGTCGAGGTCGAAACCCCTTCCCTGGTCGCATCGCCGGGGATCGAGCCGCATTTGAACGCCTTCGCCACCGAGATTGCGGGCGCGCGCGGCGGGCGCGGCGCGCTTTACCTGCACACCTCGCCCGAATACGCCATGAAGAAGCTGCTGGTCGCGGGCGAGACGCGCATCTTCCAGTTGGCGCGCTGCTATCGCAACGCCGAGCGCGGACCCACGCACCATCCCGAATTCACCATGCTGGAGTGGTATCGCGCCGATGCCGGCTATCGCGACATCATGCGGGACTGCGAGGGGCTGTTGCGCGCGGCCGCCGGTCCCAAGGGCGCCTATCGATGGAAAGGTATCGACAGCGATCCGCGCCAGCCCTGGGAATACATCAGCGTCGCAGAAGCCTTCCAGCGCCAAGCCGGGATCGATCTGCTGGCCACGACGCCCGATCCGCCGAGACCCGATGCGGCTGGGCTTCGCGCGGAGGTGCGCCGCATCGGCGTGCGCGCCGGCGACGCCGACACCTGGGAAGACCTGTTCTTCCGCGTGTTCCTGGAGCGCATCGAGCCGAAGCTTGGGGCGCCCGCGCCGACCATCCTCTACGACTACCCGGTGTCGATGGCGGCCCTGTCGCGCGTCAAATCAGACGATCCGCGCCTGGCCGAGCGCTTCGAGCTGTATGTCGCGGGCATGGAGCTGGCCAATGCGTTCGGCGAGTTGACCGACGCGGCCGAGCAGCGCAAGCGCTTCCTCGCCGACCAGCGGGCGCGGCGCGCGCGGGTGGGCGAGGCCTATCCGATCGACGAGGATTTTCTCGCCGCCCTCGAACACGGCATGCCCGCGGCGGCGGGCATCGCTTTGGGCGTGGACCGGCTGGTCATGCTCGCCACCGGGGCCGAGGACATCGCCCAAGTGCTCTGGGCCCCCGTGGCCGACGCGGCGGGGGACGAGGACTGAAACGCCGCTGCGCCCGGACCCTCCAGCCAAGGCTTAGCCTTGATCTGGCTCAAGGTCCCGGCCGGCCTGCCGGAATAGGCTGAGGCCGTTTTCTTCTTGCGAGTCATTCCTATTTGCGCTATCGATAGAACGGTAAATGAGAATGACTCGCAATAACGGGAGCAGGATATGCGACGGGTTAGACGGGCGATCGGCTGGTCGATGCTGGCCGGCAGCATCGCGGCGGGGGCGTTGGCGTTCGGCCAGGGCGCAGCGGTGGAAGAGGTGGTCAACCTCTATTCCTCGCGCCATTACAACACCGACGAAAAGCTCTATGCCGAGTTCACCGCCAAGACCGGCATCAAGGTCAACCGCATCGAGGCCGACGCCGACCCGTTGATCCAGCGCATGAAGGCCGAGGGTGCCAACTGCCCGGCCGACGTGTTCATCTCGGTCGACGCCGGGCGCATCGAGCGTGCGGCAGAGGACGGGCTGCTGCAGCCCATCAAATCGGCGGTGCTGGAAAAAGCGATCCCCGCGCATCTGCGCGACCCGGACGGGCGCTGGTTCGGCTTTTCCAAGCGCGCGCGCGTGATCGTCTATTCGAAGGCGCGGGTGAAGCCCGCGGAGCTCAGCACCTACGAGGCGCTGGCCGATCCGCAATGGAAGGGCAGGATCGCGATCCGCTCTTCCACCTATATCTACAATCAGTCGCTGACCGGCTCGGTCCTGGCGGCGCTGGGGCCGGAGAAGACCGAGGCCTGGGCCAAGGCCTTCGCGGCCAATTTCGCCCGCGAGCCCAAGGGCGGCGACCGCGACCAGATCGCGGCCGTGGCGGCGGGCGAAGCCGATATCGCGATCACCAACACCTATTACGTCGCCCACATGCTGACCTCGAAGAAGCCCGAGGAGAAAGCGGCGGCGGAAAAGGTGGCGGTGTTCTTCCCCAACCAGAAGGACCGCGGCACACACGTGAACATCTCGGGCGGCGGCGTGGCGAAATACGCGCCGAACAAGGCCAACGCGGTCAAGTTCCTCGAATACCTCGTCTCCGCCCAGGCTCAGGCCTATTTCGCCGAGGGCAATTTCGAATACCCGGTCGTGCCGGATTCGAAGCTGTCGCCGGTGATCGCCACCTGGGGCGACTTCAAGGAGGACGAGCTGAACGCGCGCGTCTACGCCCGCAACAACGCCGAGGCGCTGAAGATCATGGACCGCGCGGGATGGAAATAGGCATGGCGTCTTAAGCCCTCATGGTGAGCTTGTCGAACCATGAGGATCTCGTCCTTCGACAGGCCCAGGACGAGGTTTGATCCGAATTAGCTCGCGGTTTCGGTTCTTTCTCTCACTCACCCATCCGGGATCGCGCATACTGGACCCCGCTCTTCTTAAGGGTGGGGTCTTTTTTCTTTCACTGCCCCGGCCGTGAGCGCGCGATGGCGCGGCTCAAGAGCAGCACAGGCAAAATGCCGGCCAGCACGATGGCGAGCGACGGAACCGCGGCCGAGGCCAGGCGCTCGTCCTTGGCCAGGTTCGCCGCCTGCACCGCCAGCGTGTCGAAATTGAACGGGCGCAGGATCACGGTGGCGGGCAGCTCTTTCATCGCGTCGACGAACACCAGAAGCGCGGCCGTGCCGATCGAGCCGGCCATCAGCGGCGCATGGACGCGGCGCAGCGTATCCGCCGGCCCGCGGCCCAGCATGCGCGCGGCCTGGTCCATGCTGGGCCTGATCTTGGCCAGGCTCGCCTCGACCGTGTTCAGCGCCACGGCCAGGAACCGGACCAGCAATCCGAACGACACGGCCGCGATCGTGCCGCTGAACAAAAGCCCGGTGGAAATCCCGAATGCGGCCTTGAACGCGCGGTCCACGCCCTGGTCGAGCCATCCCGCGGTCATCAGCACCCCCACCGCGATCACCGAGCCGGGAATGGCGTAGCCGAGCGACGCCACGCGGGCGCTGAGCCGTGTCGCGCGCGAGGGATGCAGGCGCTGGGCATAAGCGATCGACAGCGCCACCGACACGGCCAGGGCCGCCACCGTCGCCGCCAGGATCAGGCTGTTGCCGGCGAAATACAGCAGGCGCGGCCCCAGCATGTCGCTGTCGTCGTAGCGCACCAGGCGCAGCAGCAGCAGCACGGGTAGAATGAATCCCAACACCACCGGCGCCGAGCAAACCACCAGGGCCAGCCCCGCGCGCCAGCCCTGAAGGCGCGGGGTTGGCAGCGGGCGATAGCGCGCCGAACTATGATGCACGCGCGACTGGCCGCGCGTGGCGCGCTCGAGCCCCATCACAGCCAGCACGAACAGCATCAGCACCGCGGCAAGCTGCGCGGCGGCCACCGGCTCGCCCATGCCGAACCAGGTGCGGTAAATGCCGGTGGTGAAGGTCTGCACGCCGAAGAACTCGACCGTGCCGAAATCGGCCAGGGTTTCCATCAGCGCCAGCGCCACGCCCGCCGCGATCGCCGGCCGGGCCAGCGGCAGCGCCACGCGGAAGAAATTGCGCCACGGCCCGCAGCCGAGCGTCCGTCCGACCTCCAAGGCACAGACGGACTGTTCCAAAAAGGCCGCGCGCGCCAGCAGATAGACGTAAGGGTACAGCGTGAAGGTCATCACCATGATCGCGCCGGGCACCGAGCGGATCGCCGGGAACCAGTAGTCGCGTGCCGACCAGCCGGTGTAAGCGCGGAGCGCCGTCTGCAGCGTGCCGCTGACCTGCAGGAAATCGGTATAGGCATAGGCCACGACATAGGCCGGCATCGCCAGCGGCAGCACCATGGCCCATTCCAGCACGCGGCTCAGCGGGAACCGCGTCATGGTCACCAGCCACGCCGCCGCCACGCCGCCCATCGCCGTGCCCAGGGCCACGCCCAGCGTCAGCAGCACGGTGTTGGCGATGTAGTCCCACAGCACGGTCGAGGCGAGATGCGCCCACACCCCGCCCGAGGGGCGGAACACGTTGGCGAAGACCACCAGCACCGGAACGCTCAGGATCGCCGCCACCGCCACGCCGATCGCGGGCAGGGCGCTTAAGCGGGCACGGGCGGCGCCAGGGGATGCGGTCGCGGCGGTCATTACACCATCGGCTCTTCTTTTTTGGCCGCGCCCTTGGCCGCGCGCTTCTCGGCACGCGTGCGGTTGATCCAGGCATAGAGATACCACGACGCGACCGTGCGATAGGGCGCCCAGCCCCGGGCGATGGTTTCGAACTTCTTCAGCTTGGCCGATTTGCGCAGCGCGTAGTGCTCGCGGATCGCGTTGCGCAGCGCACCGTCGCCGATCGGGAAAATATCGGGCCGGGTCAGCACGAACATCAGATAGATCTCGGCGGTCCAGCGCCCGATGCCGTTGAGCGACAGCAGCCGCTCCATGACGGCATCGTCGTTTTGGGCGTGCAGATGGTCGAAATCGAGCGTGCCGGCCACCACCTCGCGCGCGATGCCGCGGATGTATTTCGCCTTGGCGCCCGACAGGCCGCAGCCGCGCAGGCGAGGGGTGCGCGCCGCCGCCACCCTGGCCACGTCGGGCGGGTCGCCGAAGCTCTTGCGCAGGCGCCGCCGAATCGAATCGGCGGCGTATTTCGAGACCTGCTGCGCGGCGATGATATCCATCAGCGCCGCGAAGCCGCCCGAGCGGGCTTTAAGCCCGCACGGCCCCATCGCCGCGATGATCCGGCCCAGCACCAGGTCGCGCGCGCATAGATGCGCCACGGCGTCGCGCCAGGCGTCGTCGGGGTCGGGGAGGGTGGTCGCCCGGGTCATGATCGCTTGGGTCATGGATATTGCTATTCTGCCGCCCGCAATGAACTACCGCCATATCTACCATGCCGGCAACTTCGCCGACGTGTTCAAGCACGCCGTCCTGGCGCTGCTGATCGAGCGGCTGAAGGACAAGCCGGCCGCGTTCGCGGTGCTGGACACGCATGCCGGCGCGGGGCTTTACGACGTGGAAAGCGCGGAGGCGCAGAAAACCGGCGAATTCGCGCGCGGCTTCGGGCAAGTGGCGGGGCAGGAAGGGTTGCCGGCGGAACTCGACCCGTATCTCGCGGCGGTCAAGGCGGCCAACCCCGACGGCGGGCGGCGTTTCTATCCCGGCTCGCCGATGGTCGCGCGCGCCTTGCTGCGGCCGCAGGACCGGGTGGCGGCCTGCGAGCTGCATCCCGAGGACGCGGCCGAATTGAAACACCGCTTCGCCCGCGATCCGCAAGTCGAGACGCATCAACGCGACGGCTACGCGGCGCTGACCGCGCTGCTGCCGCCCAAGGAAAAACGCGGCCTGGTGCTGATCGACCCGCCCTTCGAGCTGCCCGACGAACGCCGGCAGGTGGCCCAGGCCCTGCAACGCGCCTATGCGCGCTGGCCCCAGGGCATTTATGCGATCTGGCATCCGGTCAAGTCGCGCGGCGAAGCCCGCCTGTTCCACGCCGAGCTGGTCAACACCGCCATCCGCCGCCAATTGCTGGCGGAGATGACCGTCAACGACGGCGACGATCCGGAGACGCTCAACGGCTGCGGCATGGTGATCGTCAATCCGCCCTTCCGCCTGGATGAAACGTTAAAGCGCGTGCTTCCCCAATTGCACGGAAAACTGGCGGTTGCGGGCGGCGCCAGAGTGGCTTGGCTGGTCCCGGAATAGGCCCTTGGGCGGCGGCGTTAGTGAATAGTGGCGCATGGCGGCCGGGCTGCCCTAAGATGCTGCGAGGAACCCTCGTAAAGGGTTAAAAAACAACGGTCTGCCAGGGTGGAACAGCATGATTTTCGGCATTCGCGCTTCCGCGCGGGGAATTCGCACGGCCGCGCTGGCGGCGGCGCTTGGCGTGGCGTTCGCAGGCCCGGCCTCGGCGGCCGACGCCTATCGCATGATGACCGGGCCGCAGGGCGGCGTTTGGGTGCCGCTGGGCGGCGCCTTGAAGAACCTGTGGGAGAACTCGATCGCGGGCCTCAGCATCCAGCCGCTGCCGGGCGCGGGCATCGCCAATATCCGCGGCGTCGAGGAAGGCAAGGCCGAGATCGGGTTCGGCAACTCGATTTCCACCGTCGACGGCATCGCCGGCCGTCCGCCCTATCCGGCGGCCGTCAAGAACGTATGCAACCTCGCCACGCTTTATCCGCAGTATTTCCAGGTCGTGGCCCTGGCCAGCGCGAACATCAACTCGATCAAGGACCTGAAGGGCAAGTCGATCGTCGTGCAGCCCAAGGGCAACACGGCCGAGGCGGTCACCGTCGACATCCTAAAGGTCAACGGCCTTTCCTATGCCGACATGAAAGTGAACTTCCAAGCGTCGTATACGGACGCCGTGTCGCTGATGAAGGACGGTCACGCCCAGGTCTATACGCTGGGCACGGTGGCGCAGGCCTCCTCGGTGATGGATTTGGCGGCGGGGCGCGACATCAAGCTGCTCGATCTGGCGGCTTCGCTGGATGGCATGAAAAAGATCAACCCGGGCTATACGCTGGTGACGATCAAGGGCGGCACCTATCCCAAGCAGGACAAGGACGTGAAGGTGATCGGCTACGCCACGCATCTGGTGGTCAGCTGCAAGCTGCCGCCGGATCAGGTCTACATCATGGCCAAGTCCATCGCCGACAACGTGAAGGACCTGTCGGCCGTGAATAAGGACTTGGGCGCGCTCACGCCCAAGATGATGGCCGAGGATATCGGCGTGCCGCTGCATCCCGGCGCCGCCAAGTTCTATAAAGAGGTCAAGGCGATCAATTGACCGGGCGCGCGGCCGGCGGGCTATAAAACCGTCGGCCGCTCCGCAGCGCGGCTTTCAAGGGGACAACTTGACCTATCGCCGTTTCATCGCCGGCGCCGTGACGCTGATCGGCGTCGCCATGGCGCTCTACCACATGTATGCGATCGCCATCGCGCCGCCCGAGGCGGTGATCTATCGCGGCACGCATCTGCTGTTCGCGCTGACGCTGGTGTTCCTGTGCTTCCCGGCCGCCGCGGGCAAGGAGGCGGCGCGGCCGTTCGACCTCGTGCTGCTGACGCTGTCGGCGGTCGCGGTCGGCTATCTGTTCGTCTACTACGACTATCTGGTCAACCGCATCTTCTACATCGACGATCCGACGCCCGCCGATATCGCGCTGGCGATCGTGACCATGGCGTTGGTGCTCGAGGGCACGCGCCGCGTCATCGGCTTGGCCCTGCCGCTGACCGCGATCGTGTTCCTGGCCTATGCGCTGCTGTTCACCGACGTGGGCTTCAAGCGCCTGATCGACCAGATGTACCTGACCACCGAAGGCATTTTCGGCTCGACCCTCGGCGTCTCGGCCGCCTATGTGATGATCTTCGTCATGTTCGGCAGCTTCATGGAGCGCACCGGCACCGGGCAGTTGTTCATGGACTTCGCGCTGTCGCTGACCGGCCACACCGCGGGCGGGCCGGGCAAGGTGTCGGTGATCAGCTCCTCGCTGTTCGGCACCATCTCGGGCAGCGCGGTGGCCAACGTGATGGTCGACGGCCCGATCACCATTCCCTTGATGAAGCGCACCGGCTTCCCGGCGCATTTCGCCGCCGGCGTCGAGGCGGTGGCCTCGACCGGCGGGCAGATCATGCCGCCGGTCATGGGCGCGGCCGCCTTCGTGATGGCCGAGTACCTGCAGGTCACCTATTTCCAGGTGACGATCTGGGCGATCATCCCCTCGCTGCTCTATTACCTCGCCTGCTTCTCGGCGGTGCATTTCGAGGCCAAGCGGCGCGGCATCATGGGCGTGCCGCGCAGCGAATGCCCGCGCATGAAGGACGTGTTGCGCGCGCGCGGGCACCTGTTCATCCCGGTGTTCATCGTATTGGCGGGCATGTTCAACGACTACAGCGCGCCGATGGCGGCGCTGATCGGCACGCTTTCCTGCTTTCCCGTGGCGATGCTGCGCCGGATCACCCGCAAGGATCTGCACTGGCGGCTGGTGATCGAGGCGATGGTGGACGGCGCCAAGAACACGCTCTCGGTCGCGATGGCCTGCGCGTCGGCCGGCATCGTGATCGGCGTGATCGCGCTGACCGGCCTCGGCATCACCTTCACCCAGCATCTCTTGGTGCTGGCGCAGAACAGCCTGCTGCTGGCGCTGATCGTGACCGCCGTGGCCGGCATCGTGCTGGGCATGGGCATGCCCACCACGCCGGCCTACATCATCATGACCTCGCTGCTGGTGCCGGCGATCATCAAGCTCGGCGTCATCGTGCCGGCCGCGCACATGTTCGCGTTCTACTTCGCGGTGCTGTCGGCGATCACCCCGCCGGTCGCGCTCGCCGTGTTCGCGGCCGCCGGCCTTGCCAAGTCCGATCTGTGGGCCACGGGCTGGGCGGCGGTGCGCATCGGCATGGCCGGGTTCATCGCGCCCTTCATGTTCGTGTACGAGCCGGCGCTGCTCAGCATCGGCACTTGGCAACAGATCGCCTATGCCTGGATTCCGGCTTCGACCGGCATCGTTTTCCTGGCTGCCGCGCTGCACGGATACTTCCTGCGCCCGCTCAACTGGCCCGAACGCGCCTGGGCGCTGATCGCGGCCTTCATGCTGGTGAAGCCGGGCATCGTCACCGACATGATAGGCTTCGGCATGGCGGCGGCGTTGGTGGGCTGGGCTTGGCTGGGCCGCCGCAAGCCCGCGCTGGTCAAAGGATAAATCGATGCAGTTGAAGCCGAACGCGTTCAAGCGCGCGCTGGCCCAGGGCGGCAATCAGATCGGCATCTGGTGCAGCATGTGCAGCCCGATCGGCGCCGAGCTGATGGGCGACACCGGGTTCGACTGGATATTGCTGGACACCGAACACGCGCCCAACGACCCGATGCAGGTGATGCACCTGCTGCAGGCGGTGCAGGGCGGCAACACGCCGGCCGTGGTGCGCGTGGCGTGGAACGACGCGGTGCTGATCAAGCGTCTGCTCGACGTCGGCGCGCAATCCCTGCTGGTGCCCTATGTGCAGAACGAGGACGAGGCCGCGCGCGCCGTTTCCGCCGTGCGCTATCCGCCGCTGGGCGTGCGCGGCGTGGCGGGCAACGCGCGCGCCACGCGCTTCGGCCGCATCCCCGACTATTTCGCCAAGGCCGACGGCGAGATCTGCCTGCTGGTGCAGGCGGAGACCCTTGACGCGGTGAGCCGCATCGAGGCGATCGGCAAGGTGGATGGGGTCGACGGCATTTTCATCGGGCCGGCTGACCTGTCGGCCTCGATGGGATTGCTCGGCCAGCCGCGCCATCCCGAGGTGATGAAGGTGATCGTGGATGCGATCAAGCGCATCCGCAAAACCGGCAAAGCCGCTGGGTTCCTTACCCCCAACGTGGACGACGCCAAGATGCTCATCCAGGCGGGCGCGAATTTCTGCGCCGTGGGCAGCGACACCGGCATACTGGTCGCCGGCACCGCGGCTCTGGTAAAAACCTTCAAGGGCTGACCTTAGGGGACAAGGCGCGTGCCGCGCTTCTCGGCCAATCTTTCCACGCTGTTCGGCGAAACGCCGTTCCTCGGCCGTTTCGCCGCCGCGGCGCAATGCGGCTTCACCGCGGTCGAATACCAGTTCCCCTATGCCTTCGACAGGCGCGACCTGGCCGCCGCTCAGCGCGAGCTGCGCCTGCCGGTGGTGCTGCACAACGCGCCGCCCGGCGACATGGACAAGGGCGAGCGGGGCTTGGGCTGCCTCGCTGGACGGCAGGCCGAGTTCCGCGACCAGATCGCGCTCGCGATCGACTATGCGCGCGCCGTGAACTGCAAGAAGCTGCATGTGATGGCCGGCATCTGGCCCCCCGGCGCCGCGGAAGAGGACCTCGACCGCGTGTTCGTCGAAAACCTGCGCCACGCCGGCAAGGAAGCGGCGAAGGTGGGGATCGAGATACTGATCGAGCCGCTGTCGCGCCCCTCGGTGCCGAACTATTACCTGTGCAAGTCGAAACAAGCCGCGCGGATCATCGAGCAGGCGCGGGTGCCGAACCTGAAGCTGCAATACGATTTCTTCCATATGCAGGTGATGGAAGGAAACCTGGCGGCGACGGTGGAGCGCCGCCTGCCGATCATCGGCCATATCCAGATGGCCGACGCGCCCAAGCGCCTCGAGCCCGGCACCGGTGAGATCAACTATCCCTTCCTGTTCGCGCATCTCGACCGCATCGGCTACCAGGGCCATGTGGGCGCGGAGTACAAGCCCGCGCGGCCGACCGCGGAAACGCTCGCCTGGTTCCAGCCCTACCGCGTGGCGCAGAAAAAAGCGCTGACGACGTGACGCGCGACCGGAAAAAGCTGCTGCGCGCGATGTTCGACGCGGCGGTGGCGGCGGCGCAGCCCGACAAGGTGGTGCCGAAATTCCTGCCCAAGCCGCCTAAGGGCCGCACCGTCGTGGTCGGCGCCGGTAAGGCCTCGGCGGCGATGGCGGCGGCGCTGGAGAAGCATTGGAAGGGCCCGCTCTCGGGCCTGGTGGTGACGCGCTACGGCTATGCCGTTGCGACCAAGCGCATCGAGATCGTCGAATCGGCCCATCCCGTGCCCGACCACAACGGCGAGATGGCGGCGCGGCGCATTCTCGAAACCGTGCGCGGCTTGAGCGAAGACGATCTGGTGATCTGCCTGATCTCGGGCGGCGGTTCGGCGCTGATGGCTTTGCCCGCGCCCGGCCTGACGCTGGCCGACAAGCAGGCGGTCAACAAGGCGCTTTTGGTATCGGGCGCGAACATCACCGAGATGAACTGCGTGCGCAAGCACCTCTCGGCGATCAAGGGCGGCAGGCTGGCCGCCGCGGCCGCACCGGCGCGCGTGGTGTCGCTGCTGATCTCCGACGTGCCGGGCGACGATCCGGCGGTGATCGCCTCGGGCCCCACCGTGCCCGATCCCAGCAGCTTCGCCGACGCGCGCGCGCTGATCGAACGCTACCGGATCGCGGCGCCAGCGGCGGTCGCGCGGCATCTGGCCGAGGCGCGCGACGAAACCCCCAAGCCCGGCGACAAGCGCCTCAGGGGCTGCGAAACGCAGCTGATCGCCGCGCCCCAGGCGTCGCTGGAGGCCGCCGCGCGGGCGGCGAGGAAAGCGGGCTTCGCGCCGGTGATCCTCGGCGACGCGATCGAAGGCGAGGCGCGGCACGTCGCCACGGTCCATGCCGGCATCGCGCGCCAGGTCGCGCGCCGCGGCCAGCCGGCGAAAGCGCCCTGCGTGCTGCTGTCGGGCGGCGAGGCGACGGTCACCGTGCGCGGCGCCGGCCGGGGCGGGCGCTGCACCGAATTTCTGCTGGCCCTGGCCGTGGCGCTCGACGGCGCGCCGCGCATCTACGCCATCGCCGCCGGCACCGACGGCATGGACGGCACCGAGGGCAACGCCGGCGCGTTGGTTTCGCCCGACACGCTGGCCCGCGCGCGCGCGAAGAACCTGAACGCCCGGGCGATGCTCGAAAACAACGACGGCTACGGATTCTTCTCCGCCCTCGGCGATTTGATCACAACCGGCCCCACCCGGACCAACGTCAACGATTTCCGGGCGGTGCTGATAGAAAAATAGGTAGGGCAGGCACTAAGTAACCCCTCGCCCCGTTCTACGGGGAGAGGGTTAAATGGGCCGCGTTCTGAATTTAATTTCGTCCCGGCTCGAAATCCTTCGGGGCCATCTCGAAGCTGGAAAATTCGAACGCGGGCGCGACGGTGCAGCCCACGAGCGTCCAATCCCCCAGGGAACGCGCGCTTTGCCAGTGGCCGATCGGCACCGCGGCATGCGGCTCCTCGCCGCCCCTAACATCGCCGCCAAGCCGTACGATCTGCGGCAGGGCGCCGGGCGCGGCGATCGAAAGCGCGAGCGGCGATCCGGCGTGGTAATGCCAGATTTCCACCGCGTCGATCAGGCGATGCCAGGCCGATACCTCGCCGCGCGCCAGCAGGTAGTAGATCGCGGTGACCGCGCCGCGCCCGCCGCCTTTCGGCTTATGCCGGTATGTCTCGCGGTAATGCCCGCCTTCGGGATGCGGCTTTAGGCCAAGCTGGGCAATGATCTCGGCGGCGGTTGGGCCGGCCCCGCCGGGGCTCATGCCGGGTCTTTTGGCACCGTGTCGAGGAAGGATTTGCGCTGCGCGATTTTCTCGTACCACGCCGCCAGTTTCGGATGGCCCTGGCGCCAGCGCTCGGCGGCGAAGCGCAGGTCGAGATAGCCGCACACGCAACCCGCCGCGATGGAACCGAGGGTCAGCGGACCGTCCAGCGACTTGGCCTCGGCCTCCAGCGCATCCACCCCGCGCCCGACCGCGCGTTTCTGCCGCTCGATCCAGTCCGCCGACTGGCGCTCCTGCGGGCGCTGGCTCTCGAGCCGGCGCAGGATCGCCGCGTCCAATATGCCGTCGGCCAGCGCCTGCAGCCGCAGCACCTGCCAACGCGCGCCGCCCGCGGGCGGCAGCAGCTTCGGCCCGGCGTGCTGCGCGTCCAGGTACTCGCAGATCACCGGCGAATCGTACAGCACCTCGCCGCCATCGGTGACCAGCGCCGGCACCTTGCCCAGCGGATTGTCCTTGCCGATATCGGTGTCCGGCGCCCAGACATTGGTCGGCTGTTTCTCGATCTTGTCGGACTGGCCGGTTTCGATCGCCACGATGATCACCTTGCGCGTGTAGGGCGAGGTGGGCGAGAAGCGGAGTTTCATGACTTTTCGAGTCCTCATGGTGAGCCTGTCGAACCATGGAACCCCATCCTTCGACAGGCTCAGGATGAGGTATTAGAACGCGTCCTTGCGCCGCCGCACCTCGGCGAACACGGCGACGGGGTCGCCGGCGGGCAGGCCGAGGCTGCGCGCCAGTTCCGGCCGGTCGGCGCGCAGGAACGGATTGGCGCGGCGCTCCTCGCCCAACAGCGACGGCACGGTCGGCAGCCCCTGGGCGCGCAGGCGCTTCACCTCGGCGATGCGGCGCGCCAGATCGGGATTGTCGGGATCGACGGTGCGCGCGAATCTGCCGTTGTTCTCGGTGTATTCATGCGCGCAATAGACCCGCGTGTCGTCGGGCAGCGCGCGCAACTTGCCCAGGCTGGCCCACATCTGGGCGGGCGTGCCCTCGAACAGCCGCCCGCAGCCCAGCGAAAACATCGTATCGCCGCAGAACAAGGCGCGGCTTTCGCTGAACCAGTACGCGATGTGCCCGCGCGTGTGGCCCGGCACGTCGTAGACGCGCGCCGATTCCCGGCCGAACAGCCATTCCTCGCCGTCGCCCACATCGATGTCGATGCCGGGGATGCGCGCGCGGTCGGCGCGCGGACCCACCACCGTCGCCGCGTAGCGCGCCTTCAGGCGCAAATTGCCGCCGGTATGGTCGGCGTGATGATGCGTGTTGATGACATGGGTCAGCCGCCAGTTGCGGCGCTGAAGCTCCGCCTCGACCGGCTCGGCAACGGACGGGTCCACCACGCCCACCGCGCCCGACAGGGGCTCGTGCGCCAGGTAGACGTAGTTGTCGTTAAGCACGGGAATTTGAACGATCTCAAGCATGTTCGAACACTACCACCGCGCCGCTTCGGGCCACAAACCGCGCCATTGGGCTTGAATTTACCACCCCCGGCGCTACCCTATATGGCGATGACAGCCGACGTCGTCGACCTGCACGCATTCTATGGCACGGGCCTGGGCCAAATGGCGCGGCGCGCGCTGCGCCAGCGCATCCGCCATATCTGGCCGAACCTGCGCGGCGAGTCGGTGCTGGGCCTGGGCTACGCCACGCCGCTGCTCAGTCAATTCCAGGGCGAGGCCCAGCGCGTCATCGCCCTGATGCCGGCCAGCCAGGGGGTGATCCGCTGGCCGCGCGACGAGCGCAACCTGGTCGCGCTGAGCGAGGATACCGACCTGCCGCTGGCCGACGAATCGGTCGATCGCGTGATCCTGGCGCACGCGCTGGAGCACAGCGAGCATGTGCGGCCGCTGCTGCGCGAGATCTGGCGCGTGCTGGCCGCGGGCGGGCGGCTGATCGTCGTGACGCCGAACCGGCGCGGCATCTGGGCGCATTTCGACCGCACGCCGTTCGGCTACGGGCATCCCTACAGCCCGTCGCAGCTCCAGCAATTGCTCAAAGACAACATGTTCGTGCCGCTCAAGACCACGGGCGCGCTGTTCACGCCGCCGCTCAGGCTTCGGTTGCGCGGCTCCTGGGCCGAGGGGCTGGAGAACCTGGGCGCGCGCCTGTTCCCGCATTTTTCCGGCGCGGTGCTGATCGAGGCCAGCAAGCAGATCTACGCCGCCAGCGCCGAGCGCGTGGTCAAGCGGCGCGTGCTGGTGGCGATGCCCGAACCCGCCGCGCGCGGCGTCGGCCGCACGCTGAGAGAGCGCGACTAGTTGGTCTTCCGGCGCAGCAGGAACAATCCCTGCTCGCCGATGAAATTGGCCACGCGCTTGGAATGGATCGGGCGCATCCGCCCGCCGGCCATGAAGATCATGCCGCGCTCGATATAGATGCCGATCTCCTCGCACAGCTCGACGAAATCGAGAATCGTGCAGAGATGGATGTTCGGCGTGCTGTGCCATTTCTCGGGCAGAGCCTGGGTCACCGGCATGGTGCCGTGGCGCAGCATGTGCACGCGCACCTTCCAGCAGCCGAAATTGGGGAACGACACGATCGCGCGCCGCCCGATGCGCACCAGCTCCTGCAGCACCTGGCGCGGGTCGCGCGTGGCCTGCAGGGTCTGGCTTAGAACAGCGTAGTCGAAGGCGCCCGACGGAAAGTCCTTCAGGTCGGTGTCGGCGTCGCCCTGGATCACCGACAAGCCGTGCGCCACCGACGCGTTGACGCCC
>JAHFPH010000042.1 GCA_023266845.1 Rhodospirillaceae bacterium | reverse complement strand
CGCATGCTCGATGGCCATCCCATCGGCCGCCTCGACCAGCTCCTGCCCTGGAAATGGAAGCTAGCGTCCGGTAAACTGTCAACGCCGGAGTAAAAGCGCAACGGTCGTCGAAGCTATGCTCAAAGTACTGCGATAGATAACCCGGCGTTATGATTTATTCGATCGACTCAGTGCGAATCTCTGTAAAAGCACTTAGTCGATACCGCGCTCCAGGGGAGCGATGTTTGCGGGTCGCTCTCCCGCCCTATAGATCCCGTACTTTCGCGCCATTCAGCTCCGCCAGGATTCCCGGCAGCACGGGCAGGAACCGCTCGCCATGGCCGCGCACGTTGCACAGCTGCAGCGTCTGGTTCACGGCCTGGGCGATGAACGCCGCCGCCGGCGCCTGTTCGGCCAGCCTGGTGTAGAAGCGCAGATCCTTGCCGGCGATGCGCAGCGGGCCTTTCAGCTGGCTGTCGTCGCCTTCAAGCACCCAGGGCATGACCATCTGGAACATCTTGCTGTTGGCGCCGCCGGCCGAGATCACCTCGTAGAATTTGCGCATGTCGACGCCCAGCTTGGCGGCGGTCGCGGCAGCCTCGGCGATGATCGCGCAATTGCCGATCGAGATGAAATTGTTGATGAGCTTCAGCGTGTGACCCATGCCCAACGCCCCCACCTCGACGATCGTGTCGGCATAGCATTCCATCACCGGGCGCAGCTTCTTCACGACCGTCGGGTCGCCGCCGACATAGGTGCTGAGCTTCCCCGCCTCGGCCTCTTTCGGCGTGCGGCCCAGCGGCGCGTCGACCATGGCAGCGCCTTGCTTTCCCAGATCACCCGCGATCCTGCGCGTGGAATTCGGATCGGCGGTGGTACAGTCCACGACGATCAGCTTTGCGTGTGCGCCTTGCAGCACGCCGTCCGCGCCATAGATCGCCGCTTCGACTTCGATCGAAGATGGCAAGCAGAGGAAGAGAATCTCGCTGTTTCGCGCGGTTACGGCGGCTGACGTGCTTTCTTTTGCGCCACGCTTGACCAGGTCGTCGACCGGCGCGCGATTGCGATGGCCCATGATCGTCAGGGGATAGCCTTTTTCGAGAATGTTCTTCGCCGCGCCATGGCCCATCAGCCCGACGCCGATATAGCCGATCCTGGGCTTGCTCATCCAAGTCTCCTTGTTTCAGGCCTTGCGGCCGATGGCGTTGTCCACGCGCATGCGTCGTTCCAGGTACTGCGCCAGCAGCGACAGCGGCCAGCACAGCGTAAAGTACAGCATGGCGACGATGGGATAGACCAGCATCGGCTGGAAGGTGGCGTTGGTCATCAACTGGCCGGCACGCGTCAACTCGACGAAGCCGATGATCGACGCCACGGCCGTGGCCTTGACCAGCGCCACCATGAAGCCCACGGTCGGCGGAATGGCGATGCGCACGGCTTGCGGGATAATCACCAGGAACAGCCGCTGCAAATAGGTTAGCGCCAGCGCCGTGGCGCCGTCCCACTGCTCGCGCGGGATCGCTTGGATGCAGCCGCGCCAGATCTCGCCCAGGAACGCGCCGGTATAGGCGGAATAGGCGATCACCACCGCGGTCCAAGTGTCGAGCCTCAGGCCGAACAACCCCAGCCCGTAGTAGATGAGGAATAGCTGCATCAGCAGCGGCGTGCCCTGGAACACCTGGATGTAGCCGGACGCCGCCAGACGGACAGGGGCGAACACGGATACGCGCAGCAGCGCGATCAGCAGGCCCAGCGCCCCGCCCATTGAAAAGGCGATCAGCGACAAGACCACCGTCCACTGCCCGGCGGCGAGGATGAACAGGAACTCGTTGGTGGAGAACTGACGCATCGCCCGCTACTCGCGCCCGCGCACGAACACGAACCAGTACGCGACCGCGAACAAGCCCCGGAACGCGACGGCAATGCCGAGATACATCAGTGTAGCGACGATATAGACCTCGAATGCGCGGAAGGTGGTGGATTGCAGGGTATTTGAGATCGCCGTCAGCTCGTTGGCCGAGATCGCGGACACCACGGAAGAGCCGAGCAGAAGGAGGATGAACTGGCTGGCAAGCGCCGGAAACACCGCTTTGATGGCGGGAAACAGCACGATCAACCGGTAGATGTGCAGCCGCTTGAGGCCGAGCGCCAGGCCCGTCTCGATCTGGCCCACCGGTACGGATTGCACGCCCGCGCGCACGATTTCCGTGGCGTAGGCGCCGAAATTGACCACCATCGCCGCTAGCGCGGCCTCGTTGGCGTCGAAGCGGATGCCCGCTTGCGGCAGCGCGAAAAAGACGATGTAGAGCTGCACCAGGAACGGCGTGTTGCGGAACAGCTCGACATAGGCGGCGATCAGCCAGCGTACCGGCCGCGGGCCAGCGGTGCGCAGATAGGCGCAGATCACCGCCACCATCAGGCCCAGCACCAGCGCCATCGCCGACAGGCGAATGGTCAGCCACGCGCCCAGCAGCATGCGGTCGATATGGTCGAAGACGATGCCGAACTGGAAGACGTAGGTCACGCGGCGGTACTGCCGTTGCGATTCGGATTTGAAGCGGCAAGCCGCATCCCGCCCCGTCGCTCTGGGGCGGGACGCAAGCCCGCGCAAACGGACGGGTCTACAGCGGCGGCAGGTCGACCAGCTTCACGCCGGTGTGCTGTTCGTAGATCTTGGCCAGCACGCCGTTGTTCTTGTTCACGAACACCCAGGTATTGACCCATTGCAGCAGGTCGAAATTGCCCGGCTTCACCGCGACGGCGTAATAGGCCGTGGTAACCGTGAATTTCGGCTCGATGCCCTTGTCCGGCACCTTCTTGGAAAGATCGTTGATCATGAATGCGGCGCCGCCGATCGCGTCCACTTGGCCCGTCAGCAGGGCTTGCTGCGTCGCCGCGTGCTCGTCGAAGAACACGATATTGGTGCCCGGGGGCGCCACCTTCGGCACCACCTGTTCTTCCAGCGTGGCGCGGGTCATGCCGATCTTCTTGCCGGCCATGTCGGCCGCGCTTTTGATATTCACGCTCTTAGGCCCGCCGATGACGATGCTGAGCGCGCCGTGCGGGCTGGCGAACCACACGGATTTGGCGCGTTCGGCCGTGATGGACAGCGATGAAATCGCCAGATCGGCGCGGTCGGACAGCAGCGCCGGTATGCGCTGCGGCCCGGTTACCTGCACCAGCTCCAACTCCACGCCCAGATCCTTGGCCAGCTGGCGCGCGGTCTCCACTTCCGACCCTGTCGGCTTGTTGTCCTTGTCGAGAATGCCGAACGGCGGCGAGGTAAGCTCGGCCGTGATGCGGATCTTCTTTTCCTTCAGGATGCGGTCGAGCGCCTGGGCGTCGGCCTGCCCGGGCGTAAGCGCCAGGGCGAACAGCGCCGCCGCGGCGGCAGCCAAAAATCGTGTTGCGGATGACATGGTCGTTTCCTCCGGGTTTTGTTCTGGTTTGCGAACACCGGCTTCTTGAGTTGAGAAACCGTATCGACCGCGCGTGCGTTTTCTGGCGCGGCGAATCCCTATCGGCCCTTTCCGGCCTTCAATCCGTCGATTCCCGCTTTCAAACCCTGTTGGAACACCGCGATGTCGGTGCCGTAGCACAGCATGCGGAAGCCCCAGTCCAGGTAGCGTCGTCCCGACTTAACGTCGCCGCACAGGAAACCGGCGGCCTTGTCGTTGCGCTTGCAGGCGTTCACCAGCTTCTTCACCGCCGCCTTGTAACGCGGATGGTCGAACTGGGCGTCGATGCCCATGGAATTGGTCAGGTCGTAATGCCCCATCCAGCCCACGTCGATGCCGGGCGTCGCCATGATCGCGTCCACGTTCTCGATGCCGGCTTTCGTTTCGATCAGCGCGATCACCAGCGTGCGCTGGTTCGCGGCCTTCATCGTCGCCACCGGATCGGCGCTTTTGTAATCGTCATGCGGCATGCCGAAGGCAAGGCCGCGCACGCCCCGGGGCCGATAGCGGCACCATTGGGCGATCTTCTTCGCTTGGTCGGCGGTTTCAACCATCGGCACCATGACGCCCATGACGCCCGCGTCCAGCATCGGCGCGATCAGGTGGTAATGCGTGCCGGTGACGCGCACCATCGGCGCTATGCTGGTGCCACGCGCATAGGCGACTTGGCTTTTGATCGTCTCGATGCCGACGCCGCTGTGCTCGGTGTCCAGGATCACGAACTCGGCGCCCGCGTTCGCCATGATCTGGCACAGGCCGGGCGTGAAGAACTCGAAGGCCATCTGGCCCACGGCCGTGCCGCCATTCATCAATTTCGACCGCACCGAGTTTTCGCGCATATCGCCGCCCCATCCCCTCGATCAGTTCATGGCCGCGTCGATCGTTTTTCGATCGAGGCCCACCGCCTGGGCGGCGCTGGCGATTTGCGCGCGCGTCGCGTCGTCCAGCGGAATGCCGTTCGTTTCACGGTCGGCGCGCACGCGCCGCTCCACTTCGCCGGGCAACAGCACTTCGCCGCCCGGCGCGATCGGCGGCGAGGCTTTGACCCAGGATTTCAGGCGCTGCACATCGGCGGCGAAGGCCTGCTCGCCGCTGAGGCTGTCGGCGTCGATCAGCACCGACAGCATGTTGTTGACCAGGCGCTTGGCCGTCGGGTTGTCGGGATGGCTCGACCCGCCGCCGGTAAGCGCGCCGGCCAGCACCTCGCCGATCAGCGACAAGCCAGATCCCTTGTGCCCGGCGATCGGCAGGATGGCGCCGGGCGGGTCGGCATAGAACACCTCGGCGTCGCGCGTCGGCCGGCCCTTGCCGTCCAGCACCGCGCCGGCCGGAAGCGGCTCCTTCCTGTTGCGCGCGACCTGGATCTTGCCCTCGGCGATGACGCAGGTCGACATATCCAGGATGATCGGCGCCCCATCCTTCACCGGAACGCCGGCGGCGATCGGATTGGCCGACAGGCGGCGGTCGCTGCCGCCATGCGGCGCCACCAGGATGCCGAAGCCGGTGGTGTTGACGAAATGCAGCGACACCAGTCCTGAAGCGGCCGCCATCTCGGCCCAGGCGCCGATGCGGCCGAGATGCCCTGAGTTGCGCAAGGCCAGGACGGCGACGCCCCTAGACTTGGCGCGTTCGATCGCGCCGGCCAGCGCGGCGCGCGCGACCGACTGGCCGTAGCCGAACTGGCCGTCGATCATCATCAGCACGCCTTCGTCGCGCAGGGTTTTGGGTTTGCGGTTCGCCAGCACCATGCCCTGCTTCTGCCAGTCGATGTATTTTGCGACGCGGATGACACCGTGCGAATCGTGGCCCATCAGATTGGCCTCGACCAGGTGATCGGCGACGGCTTTGGCCTCTGCCTCGCGGCAGCCGCCCTTGGCGAAGACCGCGCGCACGCCCAGGCGCAGGCGCTCGGGATTGGCGCGGGCGCCGCTCATGCCGCTCTCTCCTTGCGCCGGCGCGAGCCGGAAAGCTTCACGCCCAGATCGATCGCCTCGATCATGCTCTGCGGATTGGCGATGCCTTTGCCCGCGATGTCGAACGCCGTGCCGTGATCGACCGAGGTGCGCACGATCGGCAGACCCAGCGTGATGTTCACGCCGCTCAACCCCGTCCACAGGCCCGTGCGCCGGTCGATCTTGAAGCCCAGCAGCTTGACCGCGACATGGCCCTGGTCGTGGAACATCGCGACCACGCCGTCGAACTGCCCGCCCAACGCCTTCACGAACACCGTATCGCCCGGCACCGGGCCGGTGATGTTGAAGCCCCGGCCGCGATAGCGCTCGATCACCGGCGCCACGATGTCGATGTCCTCGCGCCCGAACATGCCGCCTTCGCCGGCATGCGGATTGACCGCCGCCACGCCGATCTTGGGCTTGCGGAAGCCCAGCCGCCGCAGGGCGTCCTCGGTCAGCTCGATCACGTAGCTCAGGCGCTCCGGCGTCACCAGCGCCGACGCGCGCGCCAGCGCCACATGCGCCGACACATGGCTGACGCGCAGCCGGTCGTGCACCAGCATCAGCACCGAGCCTTTGCTGCCCGTCAGGTCGGCCAGGATTTCCGTATGGCCGGCGTAATGGAATCCGGCGGCATTGATCGCCTCTTTGCTGATCGGCGCGGTGGCGATGGCGTCGATCTCGCCTTTCATCGCCAGCGCGATGGCGCGCTCGATCGCTTTGAATGCCTGGCGGCCGGCCTCGGCGCTGGTCTCGCCGAACTTGACCGGACTCTCGGCGGGGGTGGCCTCGATCAATTGCAACTGGGGGGCATAGCGGCGCAGGCCCTTCTCGATCATGCGCTCGCGCATCAGGTCGATGGCGTCTTTCGTGCCGATGGTCACCAGCTCCAACTCGCGCGCGCGCAGGCGCGACGCCAGGCGCGCCGTGGCCTTCAGGCACAGCTCGGGTCCGACCCCGGCCGGATCGCCCATGGTCAGCGCGATCACCGGTCTACGTCTGGTCATGACGAACGTCCGCGCGGTCGTTGAACAACTGCATCAAAACACCCTCGGCCGAAAACGCGCCCGATTTCGACACGACGGGAATTCCGTTCCACACGCCGCCCGCGATGCGCGAGACGGGAATACCCGGAGCGATCTCGCCCTCGACATCGAGCCATTCGGCCTCGATCGCGTCGATCACGGCCGCCAAGGTGTCGCCGCCGCTGGCGAACAAAGCCGGGGGGCGCAGGCGCGCGATTTCATTCGTCAGTGTGTGCAAGGCTGCGGCCGACTCCGGGTTGGACATGGGTTGGAGACGCAGCAAGGCGAGGAACGATTTTCCGGAACTAAGCCTTGCGGAGGCGCGTTTGGCGATACCGACGATGGCGTCGGGCTTGCGGATTTCCAGCACCGCTTCGGGAGCGTGCCGTCGAACGCGCTCGATTTCAGACAGGGTTGCCTGCTCGCGAGTCGCGACGATCCCAAGATAAGGCCCCGGGGGCGCCGCGCGGCGCGCCGCGGTTCCGGCCAATGCGCGCGCCAGGCCGGCGCTGCCGCACCACAGCACATCGGCGGAAAGATGGATTCGCGCGCCGGCGATGGCGGCCAGGTCCGCGTCGGACTCGGCGTCACACAGGAACGCACCGCCGCCGCGCAACGCCTTGGCCTCAGATGCGATGCGCGGCGGCAAAGCCCGCTCCGCCAATTCCGCGGCCAGGTCGACATCGATCGCCCGCCAGCTGCCATCGGGCGCACGGGCATATTGGCGTCCCTTGCGCGCAACGCGCCCCTGCGCCGGAAACGCGGGCGCGATCACCACGCTGGCAAAGCCGCCGGCCCGCGCGGTCGCCGCGATTTCGTCGGCGACATGGCCGCGCAGCAGGGAATCGATTTTGCGGAAGGCCGTCTTCGCGCCGCTCAGCAGTTTGCCGGCTTGAACCGCCGCATGCCTGGCGGTGGCGGCTTCGGCGTTGCGCGTCGCGGCGTCCAGCGCCCAGGAGCCGGTGAGGGCGGCGGCCCGATCGGCGTCGCGCAGCACGCGAACAGGAGCGTCGGATCGCGCGAACTGCGCGGCGGCATCCAGCGCCCCGGTCAGATCGTCGGCGACGATGCCGACGGGCAGGGCGGAAACTGCATTGGCGGCGGCGATCATCGCCGTGTCTCCGCTTGAACAAGGGTCACGGTCACGCCGAGTTTTTCCAGCGCCTTGCGGTCGCGCGCGGCGATGCGGTCGTCGGTGACGATGCGCTGCGCGCGTTCCGCGCCGCATACCTCGCAGAACGAGGTCTGCTGCAGCTTCGAGGAATCGGCAAGCAGCACAACGTTGCGCGCCGCCTCGATCATGCGCCGCTTGATATCGGCGATTTCAATCGATGAATCCGCCAGCCGCAAGCGCGATAAAGCCTGGATGCCGATGAAAGCGAGGTCGACATGCAGGCCCGCGAGCATTCCCGCGCCGGGCTCGCCGATCAGGGTGAAGGAGCCGCCGCGCAGCGTGCCGCCGGGCACGATCACGCGGATCGCGGGCTGCGCGGCGAGCGCGCTTGCGATCTTCAGGTCGTTGGTGACGGCGGTGATTTCGATCGCCCGCCGCGCGACGGCATAGGCCGCCTCCAGCACGGTCGACGAGGAATCGAAGATCACGCTTTGGCCGGCTTCCACCAGTTCCGCGGCGGCGGCGCCGATCGCAACCTTTTCCGCATGCTGGGTCAGCGAGCCGATTTCATATTGCGGCTCGAAGGTGGTGGGGCGCGCGCCTTTCAGCATCGCGCCGCCGTGGCTGCGCTCGATATAGCCGCGCTCGGTCAGGTAATCGAGATCGCGGCGCACCGTCGATTCGGACGCCGACAGGCGCTCGGCCAACGCCGTGATCGACGCGCCGTTGCCGTCGCGCATCAGGTCGAGAATCAACGCCCGCCGTTGCGCCGGAATTAGGTCTTTGCCTGGTTGTGCCGGCAGTTCGGCCCCGGACATTATCGTTTCGCTCCCCCTGGTCGGAAGAGTGGACCCGCGGGCAGAAATAGTCAAAACCGGGCGAATCCCGTCAAAACTTACCAATAGTAGCTGGCGCGGCCAAGGCCAGCAGCATGGCGTCGCTATCCGCCGGCCCCAGCAGCGAAAGGCCGACTGGAAGACCGTCCACAGTGGCCAAGGGCAGGCTGATCTGCGGGGCGCCGAGGGTCCCGGCGATGCAGGTCAGATTGATCACCGTGGCCCTGAGCGCCCGCATGGCCGAGCGCGTCTGCCCGGCAAGCGGAGCGGGGAAGGGGGTGGTGGGCAGCGCCACCACCGTTTCCGCATCCAGCCAAGCGCCGATCTCCGCGCGCCGCGCTGCGCGGAACTTCTGCGCCGCATTGTACGCGTCGTCGTCGCACTGCATGCCGCGCAGGAAATTGTCCGCGACCTCGAATCCAAAGCGCGGGTTGTTGCGGTCGATCCACTCGCCGAAAGTCGCCCAGGCCTCGCGGCCCTGCAGCGCGGTCTGGTGCTTCAGCCATAGCGACAGGTTTTCCGACGACACCTTCCGGGTTTCGCTTTTGCCGATCAGGCGTGTGACATGCTCGACAGCGGGCTTGAGCGCTACTTGGGTCGCGGGCTCGGCCAAGGCGAAGGCGTCCTCGGCGATCACCAGGCGTTTCGGCCGCGTCGCGCGCGCCAGGTCCGTCCCGAGCAGCACCTCGCCGATTTTACCGAACAAGCCGGGCTCGCGCGCGAACCAGCCGACCGTGTCGAAGCTCGGCGCCTGGCCGATGACGCCGTCGAGCGGCAAGCGGCCATGAGTCGGCCGGATGCCGTAAAGCCCGCAAAAGCTCGCCGGCACGCGCACCGAGCCGCCCGTGTCGGTGCCGAGCGCGAAATCGACCAGCGAACCGGCGGTGGCCGCCGCCGAGCCGCTGGACGAGCCGCCGGGCAGGCGGCCCGGCGCTTTGGGATTGACCGGCGTGCCGTAATGCGCGTTCTCGCCGAAAATTCCACGCGATAGTTCATCAGTATGTGTTTTCCCAACCATGGTCGCGCCGGCATCGACCAGTTTTTGCACCACGGGCGCGGTGCGCTGGGCGGGTGGATGCTTCGCCAGCCAGTCGGGATTGCCCCCGCCGGTCACATGGCCGGCGATATCGAACAGGTCTTTGGCGGCGAAAGTCAGGCCCTCGAGCGGACCCGACTTTGCGCCGGCCAGTCGCGCGTCGGTATGCGCGCAGAACGCATTGTACGGATCGCGCATGTGCCTTCTTTAGAGTTTCGGTCGGATGGCGCGGAACACCATGTTCATCACGATGCCCAGGACCGCCGCTGTGGCGATCGCGGGCAGGCCGTTCGGGAACACGCCGGGAATCTTGACCGGCAGGAACCCGCCCTCGAACCCGATATTGCCGCCGATGCCGACCACCATGATCGTGGCGCCGACCGCCAGCGTCAGGGGATCGAACATGTCCACCTTGTTCTCCTGCATCAGGGCGATGCCCTGCATGCCGATCACGCCGAACAGGTACAGCGCCAATCCGCCGCTGACGAACACCGGAATGGTGCCGACGAAGGCCGACAGCTTGCCGACGAACGCCAGCAAAATGCAGATCACGCCGGCCGCCATGATCGCCGGTCCCGAGTAATTGCGCGTGATCGCCATCAGCGAATTGTTCTCGCCGTAGTTGGTGCCCGCGGTGGCGCCCAGAAGCCCGTGGATCGTGTCGCCCACGCCGTCATAGATCAGGTTGTATCCGATGTATTGGTCGAGCTTGTACTTCTCGCGGCCCTGTTCCTCCGCCAGGCGATCCACGTACAGGCTTATCTGATAGAGATGCGCGGTGGATTCGGGGATGGTCGCGATCGCCATGATCGAGATGCTGAAGATCGCGGTCACCACCAGCGGCCCGCTGAAGCTCGGGAACGTCAGATGCGGTGCTGCGATAACCGGCGCCGCGGCGACGCCGGCGAAGCTGATCTGTCCGGGCGCGACAGTCAGCGTCAGCACATAGCCGAACACGGCGCCGAGCAGAATCGGCAGCATGCCGATGAAGCCCTTGCCTTGCAACAAATACGAGCATCCCACGGTAACCAAAAGCGTGGCGAACGCGATGCCCCAATAACCCGGCACCACGATGAACGACATGTCGAGCGCCGCCTTGGACAAGCCGATGCCGATGACGCAGGCGACCGAGCCGGTGACGACCGGCGGCAGCACCTTGTCCAGCGCCGCCTTGCCGACGGCTTTGATGAGGAAGCCGACGGCGATGTTCAAAAGGCCCGTGCCGACGATGCCGGCCTGCAGCACGGTGATCACCTCGTCCGGCGCGGGCACGCCGAATTTCACGGTGTGTCCCATCGCCTGGGCGATACCGAGATACGAGGCGATGTAGCTGAAGCTCGAGCCATAGAACAGCGGGATGAACTTGCCGATGTTCTGGCGCGACAGCACCAGCGCGACGATGGTGGAAATCCCCGCGCCGAATAGAACGGTGCTGGGATGGAAGCCGCACAGCAGCGCCACCAGGATCGTCGCCGGAAACATGGTGACGACATGCTGCAGACCCAACAGGATCAGCTTGCCGATATCGGGCCGGTCGTTCGGCAGATAGCCGGGCACGGAAGTCGTTGCGGTTGTCATGATGTCCCCCTCTGTTTGAACAAGGCGCCCGCCAGCTCCCATAGCCGGTTCGGGCTCAGCGGAATCTCCAGTATCTCCACGCCGCGCCTGGGCAGGTCCAGCGCGTCCTCCAGCGCCTGCGCGAACAGCGCGCCGACCGGAATGGCGCCGGCCTCGCCCGCGCCCTTGATGCCGAGCGGATTGAGCGGCGAGGGCGTGCACTCGTGCCCCAATTCCATGCGCGGCACGTCGAGCGCGGTCGGCACCAGGTAATCGGCGAGCGACGCGTTCAGCAACTGCCCTTGGTCGTCGAAATGAAGCTGTTCGTAGAAGGCGTTGCCGATGCCCTGGGCCACGCCGCCCTGGATCTGACCTTCCAGGATCAGCGGATTGATCACCGTGCCGCAATCGTGCACCACGACGTATTTCTTGATCGCGATCGTCATGGTCTCGGGGTCGACCTCGACGATCATGGCGTGGGCGCCGCAAGCCGTGGCGCCGCTGGGCGGCCCGAAATAGCTGGTCGCTTCCAGCCCCGGCTCGGTGCCGGGCTTGACCGCGCCGCGCATCGGGTTGGCGCGCAGCGCCAGCTCGCCCAGCTTGATCGTCTTGCCGGGAACGCCGGCGATCGAGGCTTGGCCGCCCGCGACAACGATATCCTGCTCGGCGCATTCGAAATGCTCGGCCGCGGCGCGCAGGATTTTCTTGCGCACCGCCTTGCCCGCCTCGTTCACCGCGTTGCCCGCCACCACCGCGCCGCGGCTGGCGAAGGTGCCAGCGCCCCAATAGAACTGGTCGGTGTCGCCGGTCACCACGTCGACGTCGCGCACGTCGACGCCCACCTGGTCGGCCACGATCTGGGCGAAGCTGGTGAAATGCCCTTGCCCTTGCGTACCCACGCCGGTGGCGACGCTGACCTTGCCGCTCGCCTGCACTTGCACCCGCGCGCCCTCATAAGGACCGATGCCCGTGCCTTCGATATAGAACACCACGCCGATTCCCACATGCTTGCCCAGCGCGCGCAGTTTGGGTTGCTCGTCGGCGAGAAACCTGTCGTAGCCGATCATTTTCAGCGTCTTGTTCAGCACCGGCGCGTAATTTCCGCTGTCGTATTCCAACGGCGCGAAATCCTGGAAGATGATCTCGTTGTTATAGGGGAAAGCGCCTGATGGAATGAAGTTGCGCCGGCGGATCTCGGCGCGGTCGATTTCGAGCTCGCGCGCCGCGATATCCAACAGGCGCTCCATCACGAACACGCCGTGCTGCCGGCCGGCGCCGCGATAGGGCGTGACGATCGGCTTGTTGGTGAAAACGCCGGTGAAGCTGCTGTCGTAGCTCGGCACGACGTAGCCGCCCAATAGCGTGCATTGGCTATTGATCGGCAGGGTCAGGCCATAGGGGTTGTAAGCGCCGGTGTCGTACAGAAACTCGTCCTTCACGCCCAGGATCTTGCCGTTCTTGTCGAGCGCGATCTCGGCGTCGTGAATCTGCCCGCGCTCCTGCGTGGTGGCGAAGAAATGCTCCAGGCGATCCTCGATCCATTTGACCGGCCGGCCCAGCCTGATCGCCACCCAGGGAATCACCACTTCCTCGGGATAGAACATCATCATCTTGGGCCCGAAGCCGCCGCCGATGAACGGCGCCACGACGCGCACCTGCCGTTCGCTCAGGCCCAGCATGGCCGCAAGCCCGCCGCGGATGAACACGGGCCCCTGCGTCGTGTCCCACACCGTCAGCTTGTCGGCCTTGGCGTCCCATTCCGCCACCACGCCGCGCGTTTCCATCGACACCGACGCGCCGCGATCGTAGACGAGGCGGCGGCGGATCACGGCATGGGCGTTCCTGGCCGCGGCCGCGTAGTCGCCCTTGGTCTGGCGCACGCGCGAGGCGATGTTGGAGCCGAGATCGTCGTGTACGACCGGCCCGCCGGCGGCTCCGCGCTCCATGTCGACCACCGCCGGCAGCGTTTCGTAGTCTACGGCGATGTCGGCCGCCGCGTCCTCGGCGATGTAGCGGCTGCGGGCGATCACCAGCGCTACCGGCTCGCCCACATGCCGCACCTTGTCCTTGGCCAGCGGCACCTGGGCGCGCAGATTGAACGCGATGCCCTTGATCGGCGGCGGCGGCACCAGCAGCGGCCCGGGCTTCCAATACGAGCCCAGGTCGGCGGCCGTGTAGACGGCGGCGACGCCGTCGCGTTTCAGCGCCGCGCCGGTGTCGATGCGCTTGATGCGTGCATGGGCGTGGGGCGAGCGCAGGAAAGCCGCGTGCAGCAGATGCGGCGGGTTCACGTCGTCCACGAACAGCGCCCGGCCGGTCAAAAGCCGCGCGTCCTCGTTGCGCGTGACGCGCGCGCCGAGATAGCGGGGTTCCGCGGTCATCGCGCGCCCGCCTGGCCGATGCGCCGGGCCGCCAGCGTCACCGCCTCGACGATCTTCTGGTAGCCGGTGCAGCGGCATAAGTTTCCCGACAGGGCCTCGCGGATCTCGGCCTCGCTGGGCGATGCGGTTTCCTTAAGGAACGCCATCATGGTCATCAGGATTCCCGGTGTGCAGAATCCGCATTGCAGCCCGTGCGCTTCGTGAAAGGCCTGTTGCAGTGGATGCAGCTTGTCGCGGTCGTTGGTAAGGCTCTCCACGGTCTCGATCGCATGGCCGTTCGTTTGGGCCGCCAGCATCAGGCAGGAGCGCACCGGCAGCCCGTCCATCAGTACGGTGCAGGCGCCGCATACCCCGTGCTCGCAGCCCACATGCGTGCCGGTCAGGCCCAGATCGTGGCGCAGGAAATCGCTGAGCAACAGCCGCGACTCCACCCGGCGCTCACAGTGCTTTCCGTTCACCTGGACGGCGACTTGGTGCAACTCCTCGCTCATGCCGCGCCCGCCCGGGCCAGCGCCGTCTGCAGCGCGCGGCGCGTCAGCACGCCGGCCAGGTGGCGTTGAAATTTTTTGCTGGCGTGGACATTGCCTTGCGGGTCGATCTCGCTTTCGGCCAGCGCGGCGGCGTCGCTTATATACTTGTCCGCGCCGCGCCTGCCCACGAGCGCCTGCGCCGCTTTCCCGGCGAGCATTTGCTTTTCTCCGGCGTTGCAATACGCAAGCCGGGCGCCGATGCATGCGCCGTCCGCGCCCAGCGTCACCACGGCGGCTACGCCCATCATCGCGTAGTCGCCGCGCCGCCGCGACACTTCCAGGAACGCCGCACCGCTTTTTGCCGGCAAGTCGGGCAATTCGATCTCCGTCAGCATCTCGTCGGATTTAAGCGCGGTGGTTAGCGCGCCTTTGAAGAAATCGCGCGCGTCGATCCATCGTTCGCCCCGGCCTGAGCGTGCGTGCATCCGGCCGCCTAGGGCCAGCACCACGGCCGGCAGCTCCGAGGCCGGGTCGGCGTGGGCCATGTTGCCCGCTAGCGTGCCGCGATTGCGGATCTGCGGATGCGCGACATGGGGCAGGGTCTCGGCCAGCAGGGGCTGGTGGCGCGCGACCGCCGCGTCGCGTTGCAGTGCACGATAACGCGCCAGCGCCCCGATGCGCAGCACGTTGCCCGCGCGGCGTATGTAGTCCAACTCTTTCAGCGGATTGATATCGATCAGCATGGCGGGCTGCGCCAGGCGGAAATTCATCGCCGGGATCAGGCTTTGCCCGCCGGCCAGGAACCGTGCTTCGTCGCCATGCTCGGCCTTCAGCGCCAGGGCTTCGTCCAGCGATCGCGCGGCGACATATCTGAACGGCGCGGGCTTCATCGCATGCGCGACTTCGCCTTGCCGGAACGCATCAGCTCGAAACCCGGCCCGCGATCGATTATCGGCGCCCGGCCCTTGCGGTGCGAACGCATCGCCTTGCGCAACTTGGCCGTGGCCCTTTCATCGACGCGATACTCGCCCTTACTCTTGACCAGCGCCACGCCATAATCCTTGCGCGCGGCCACGGGCGACACCTTGCCTTGAAGAACGTCGAGGGCCACGCGTTCGGGTTCGCGCTCCAGCGGATCGCCCCAGCCGCCGCCGCCCGTGGTGACCACGCGCACTATCTTGCCGGCTTTGATCGGTTCGCCATCCACCAGCCCGCCCAAATCCTTGGCCTTGCCCGCCGGATCGATGGTGACGCAGAACGGCTTGCCCGCCTTGCCGCCGTTGAGCCCGTAGCAGCCCAGGCGCACGCGGTCGGCCGTGACGATGGTGAAGCAATCCACCAGCGCGCGGTAATGCTTTTCATAACCCAGGCCGCCGCGCCGCTTGCCCGCGCCGCCGGAATCGGTGCTCAGCGCCAACTTCTCCACCAGCACCGGAAAGCGGTTCTCGGTGAACTCGGCCGGCTGGTTACGCGAGTCGGGAACAATATGAATTGCGTCGTTGCCGTCGGCGTAATGCCGCCCACCCGAGCCGCCACCCAGCACTTCGCGCGACAGGAACGGCTTGCCGTCCTTGTCGTCGCCGTAGAAGCCGGTGTAGCGGATGGTCTCCTGGTCGGCCGGCATTTTTCCATCCACGGCCTGCGCCACCACGCCTGCGAGCAGGCCCAGCGAGCGCAGCAGCACGAAGGAGCGCGCGTTGGTCGCCGCCGGCCATTCCGGCGTGATCAGCGTGCCCTTGGGCGGGAACACGATGTCGAACACCTCGCACACGCCTTCGTTGACGTGGATTTCGGCCGCGCGTTCCGGCGTGTCGGCCAGGTTGCGCAGGATCGGCGCGATCCATTTGATCAGGAACGCGCCGTCGGCGTAATCGGCCGGCCAGTTGATGGGGCCCGTGGATTGCGGGTCGGTGCCGGTGAAATCCAGCGTGATGCGGTCGCCCTTCTTGGTCATTTTCATCGCGAGCTTGTGCAGCTTGGGATCGGTCACCCCGTCATGCTCGACGTAATCTACCCAGGAATATTCACCGTCCGCGATCTTGGGCAGCAGCTCCTTGCGATAGATGTCGCGGCACTTGTCCAGGATCGCCTGGAAGCAGGCCTCGACCGTTGCCGCGCCGAAGCGCTGGAACAGCTCCTCCATGCGCCGCACACCCATCAGGCAGGCCTGCACCTCGCTGTCCAAATCGGCGGCCAGCATCTCGGGCACGCGCGTGTTGCGCCTAACGATCTTGAACGCTTCCTCGTTGCGCACGCCGTCGCTGTAAAGCTTGATCGGCGGGATCGCCAGGCCTTCCTCGAACACCGTCACGGCGGTGCCGGGCATCGAGCCGGGCACGCGCCCGCCGATATCGTCGTGATGGCCGAAGGCCTGGATATAGGCGACCACCTCGCCATGGTGGAATACCGGCACGGTCGAGCACATGTCGGGCAAATGGCCGATGCTGCCCTCGGTCAGATAGGTGTCGTTCATCAGGAACACGTCACCCGGTTTCATCGTCTCGGGCGGGTAGTCGCGCACCACGGCCTGCGGCATCGCGGAGTACGACCGGCCGGTCAGCTTGCGGCAATAGCGGTCGAACAACCCGACGCGATAGTCGTGCGCCTCGCGGATCATCGGGCTGCGCGCGGTGCGCTCGATCGCGTATTCGATCTCGCGCTCGATGGAATTCAGCGTGCCCTCGACGATCTGCAGCACGATCGGATCGACCGTGAGGCGCGTCGCGTCGCGCGGCGGGGTGGGCCAGGGCTTGGGCGAGACGAGGCGCGAGACGGTCATCGCGCGGTCTCCGGCTTTTTGGCGCCCGAGGGCCGCACCACCAGCACGCCGTGCGGATCGACGGTCAGATGCTGGCCGGGGAACACGACCGTGGTCGAGCCGAACTCCTCGACCACCGCCGGTCCGTCCAGCGCAAAACCCGGCGGCAGCGCGGCGCGGTCGTACACCGCCGTGTCGCGCCAGGCGCCGGAGAAATACACCGGCCGCACGGATTTGCGTGCGGGGATGACGCCGGGGCGCGGCTCCAGCTTCGGCATGGTCGGCCGGTCGATCACGCCGAAGCCCGACACGCACAGGTTCACCAGCTCGATTTTCTGCTGGCCCTTGTAGTCGTAGCCGAAATTGCGCCGATGCGTGGCGTGGAAAGCGTCGATCAGCTTGCCGAGGAATACGGCGTCGACCGCGCCGCCGGGCGCCGTCACGCGCACTTCCATCGACTGGCCGGCGTAACGCAGATCGGCCTCGCGCACCAGGCGGATGCGCGATGTCTCGATGCCGTCGCGTTGCAGCGTCTCGACCGCATCGCGCTCCAACTGGGCATAGAGCGACGCGACCGCCTTCAAATCGATCGCGTCCTGGTGCATCGCCTTGGTGACGATATGGTCGGTGCGCCAATCCACGGCCAAAAGGCCGAAGGCCGACAGATTGCCGGGATTGGGCGGCACGATGCAGGCCTGCATGCCGAGCAGGTCCATGACCGCGGGCGATTGCGCCGGGCCGGCGCCGCCAAAGGACAAGAGCGCGAAGCCGCGCGGGTCGATGCCGCGCTGGATGGTCATTTGGCGGATGCGGTTCGCTTGGTTCCAGTTGGCGATCTCGATGATGCCCTCAGCCAGCTGCTCGACGCCCATCTCGCGTCCCAGGCGCTTGCCCAGGGCGGCGATGCCGTCGCGCGCGCGCGACACGTTCAAAGGTATTCCGCCGCCGATCAGTGCTGGCGGAATGCGCCCTAGCGCCAGATTGGCGTCGGTGATGGTCGGCTCGTTGCCGCCCTTGGGGTAGCACATCGGCCCCGGCTCGGCCCCGGCGCTGCGCGGACCCACCTTCAGGTGGCCCTCGCGGCTGATCCAGGCGATCGAGCCGCCGCCCGTGCCGATGGTCTCGATGGCGATCATCGGCACGCGCACGGGGAAGGGACCGACCGAGCCGCCATTGGTGACGGCCGGCCTGCCGTTCTCGATCAGGCACAGATCGGTTGATGTGCCGCCCGCGTCCAGCGTCACCACGTTCTTGAAGCCGGCGATCTCGGCCACCACGGCGCTGCCCAGCGCGCCCGCCGCGGGGCCGGAAAGGGCGGTGGTGATCGGCTTCAACACCACCTGTTCGGCGCTCATCACCCCGCCGCTGGATTGCATCACCAGGAAGGGCTTGTCCTGCAACCCTTCGCCGAGCTCGTCATGCACGCGCTTCAGATAGCGCTCCATGTGCGGCTTGACGAAGGCGTCGACCAGCGTCGTCACCGCGCGCTCGTATTCGCGGTACTCCGGCAGCACGTCCGAGGACAGCGACACGGTGCAGTCCGGGTATTCGCGCTTCAGGATTTCGGCCACGCGGCGCTCGTGCTTGTCGTTGGCGTAGGAATGCATCAGGCACACGCCGATCGCCCTGATGCCGCGCTGTTTGAAGAACCGCGCCGCCGCGCGCGCGTCCTTGTCGTTGAGCGGCCGCAATTGCTTGCCGCGGAAATCGAACCGCCCGGCCACTTCGCGCACGAGATGCAGCGGCACGATGCGGTCGGGCTTGACCCAGAAATACGAATTGCCGTAGCCGTCGGGCACGGATTGCCGCGCGATCTCCAGGATGTGCCGGAAACCCTCGGTGACGATGAGGCCGAGCGAATCGATCTCGCCCTGCAGCAGCGCGTTGGTGGCGACGGTCGTGCCATGCGCTAGACCCGCCACGTCGCCGGTCCCGGCACCGCCTTGCGCCAGGATCTGCTTCACGCCGCGCACCAGGCCGATGGCGGGATTGGCGGGGGTGCTGGCCACCTTGGTGACGCGCATCGCGCCGGACGCGCCGTCGACGCTGACGATGTCGGTGAAGGTCCCGCCGGTATCGATGCCGATGCGCAGGCGGGCCTGCCGGGTGGTTTGGGTCATCCTGCCGTACTTCCCCCAGAGGGAAAATTATCGGCCCTCCGGGCCGCATGAGTCAAAGCGCCGGCCGTCCGACAAAGCGGCCATGCGCAAGGCGCGCGCATCGACGGCTTTGCAAGCCCCGCGCGGCGTGCCACTCTTTCGCCTGCTGACGGCCGGAAAAGGGCGGGTGATGAGCGCGCCGAGGGAAGTAAGCAATGCCGAGAACGCGGAATGGCAGCTGCGCTGCGATCTGGCGGCGGCGTTCCGCGTCCAGGCGCGCCTCGGCATGAACGAGCATATCGGCAATCACCACAGCCTGATGCTGCCGGGCAGCGACGCGCTGTTCCTGATCAATCCGCGCGGGCTGCTGTTCCAGGAGATCACCGCCAGCAATCTGATCGTATGCGATTTGTCCGGCAAGGTGCTGCGTGGCACGGGCGAGCTGCGCAAGGTCGCCTTCCATATCCATGCGCGCATCCATCTGAAGCATCCGAACGCGCGCTGCGTGATGCACGCCCATCCCAGGTACCTAACATCCCTGTCGCTGATGGAAGACGGGCGGATGGAACTGTCGCACCACAACGACCTGACTCTCAACGAGCGCATCGTCTACGACGACGCGGCGAACGGCCCGGTCAACGACGACGACGAAGGCGACCGGATCGCCCGGGTGATGGGCAGCAAGACAATCATGGTGATGGCCAATCACGGCGTGACGGTCGTGGGCCCCACGGTGCACGACGCGTTCGACGAGCTGTACCTGGCCGAGCGCACCTGCATGTACCAGATGACCGCGCGCATGGCCGGCGGCACGTTGCGCCGCCAGCCCGGCCAGTTGCGCCGCAATCATACCGGTCCCTGGGGCGAGAAATACGACGCGCGCATGCATCTCGACGCATGGCGGCGCGTTCTCGACCGCGAAGAGCCGGACTACGCGACGTAAATCACCGCTTGCACCGCATCACAACACCCGGGTTTCACCATTCATGACCGGCACACGCATCAGCTCGACCGTCGATTTCGAGAAGAACGGCAAGCAGACCGGGTTTCTGCGATTGCCGCATTCCGTGCACGAATCGGCATACGGCTTCATCCCGATTCCCGTGGTGTGCCTGAAGAACGGCGACGGGCCGACCGTGCTTTTGAATTCCGGCAATCACGGCGACGAGTACGAGGGCCAAGTCGCGCTGATGAAGCTGATCCGCGAATTGAAGGCGGATCAGGTGCAGGGCCGGATCATCTTCCTGCCGGCCTCGAACTTTCCCGCGGCGATGGTGGGGCGGCGCACCTCGCCGATCGACGCCGGCAACCTCAATCGCTCGTTCCCGGGCGATCCGAACGGCACGCCCACCAAAATGATCGCGCATTACATCGACAGCGTGATCCTGCCGATGTGCAATTACGCGTTCGATCTGCATTCCGGCGGCAGCTCGCTGATGTACGTGCCGAGCGCGCTTGGCGGCATCGTGCCCGGCCAGGCGGAGCGGAACGCCAAGGTGATTGACCTGTTGAAGACATTCGGCGCGCCGATCGGCTATGTCTCGGCGCAGATGCAGGGCACCAACCAGACGCTGGGCTCGTCCGCCGGCCGCCACGGGGTCATCTCGATGGGCACCGAACTGGGCGGCTCGGGCACCGTTACGCCCGTGGCGCTGAAAATCGCGGAGGCCGGCGTGCGTCGGCTGCTCAAGCACGTCAGCGTCGTGCCCGGCATGAAGGTCGAGCCGTCGCCGGGAACGCGGCTGCTGCAGGTCGGCGGCCCCGACTATTTCGTCTATGCGACGGAAAGCGGCGTGGTCGAGCCGCTGATCGAGCTGGGCGACACGGTGAAAAAAGATCAACCCGCCGCCACCATCCATTTCTCGCACACGCCCTGGCGCGAGCCCGAGACCGTGCGCTTCGAACGCGACGGATTCGTGCTGTGCAAGCGCATCCCCGGCCGCACCGAGCGCGGCGACTGCCTGTTCCATCTCGGCACGGATTACAAAGGCTAAGAAGCCGGCGGCTTGAACGGCGCGGGATCCAGGAACCGCTCAACGACGTTGCGCGTCAGGCGCGCGATGTTGTTGTCGTAGCCGTTATGGGCCAGGCTCGCCGCGTAGGCGATCGAGCCGGTCGAGAACACGGCACCCCCGCCCGGCGTCTCGAAGAACACGATATCCGCCTTGACGCGCGCGTTCAGCGTGCCGTCCACGCCATGGCTGTTGTTCAGCATCTCCTCGTTGACCAGCATGAAGGCGTTGGAATGGTTCTCCGACGACGCCACGACCAACGCGTGGGGCGGCGAGCCCAGGTGCGCGTCATAGGCGTCGATCTCAAGCCCCGACGCGCCGTCGCCCCAGGCGCCGAAATCGCCGATGATCTCTTCGTCGATGCCCGCGAACAGGAACGTGGCGCGCGGATCGCGCGAGGCCGCCGTGCGGCGGTAATAGGTCGAGGCGTCGAAGCCCTGGGCGATGAAGCCGATGCCGACCAGCGCGTTGGGCGGCCGGCCGATGCGCCGCCACAGGCCGCCGTATTCGCCGGTCGAGTGATAGTATTGGCCCGGCATTTCGGCCCAGGCGCGCGTGCCGTCCTCGGAGCGGCGCAGTTCGATCATCCCGGGATGCGCCCGTGGAAACGTGACGCGCCAGTAGAATCCGTTGCCGCCCATATACATCAGCCGTCCGCCGCTGGAAACGAACGCCTCGAGGGCTTGCAGCATTTCCAGCGAGTGGTATTCCGGATGGCTGCCGGTCATCACCGCTTTGTAGGATTTCAAAAGCCCCGTGCCTTGCTCGTGCAGCTCGTGATCGGTGACGACGTCGTACTCGATGCCCTGGTTGTCCAGCCAATCGATCAGGCACAGATCCATGGAAAAGTTCCAGAACCTCCCGCCGGGCCGCATATTGAACAAAGGACGTCGGATCGTCGCGTGCGCCACGCCGAATCCGTCGCGATGCACGTCGTAGGTCGAATTGCCGAATTCGGGATGGTCGGCCAGCACGATGTCGGTCATGTCGACGGTTGGCAGCGCCCCCATCGCCAGCTCGAAAGGCCCCGGCGTCATGCGCCGGCGATAATTTGCATAGGCCAGATAGGTGACGGTCGAGGCCAGGACCGCCAGCTTGGCGCGCTTGGCGCCCGGCCTGGGGCTGACGATGAAGCCGACATAGAAGGCCGGGCCTGAGGCCTGAAGCTTCACCGCGTAGAAGCCGCTTTTCAGGTTTTTCGGTAGCTTGAAGTTCAGACTCGGCTTCCAGCCCGCGTCGGACAGATCGTCGCCGTGAAAGTGAATCGCGGCGTAATGCGCGGGGTTCCGCCGCCAATCATGCGTGCTGCCGTCCCATTTCGCGGCCGTCACGGCGCGCTTGGGCGCGTTGACCGTACGGCCGTGCAACTTGGCCGCTGAAACATCCTCGATTTTGGCTGTGTCGATGGCGCGCGAGAAATCCCATCGCGCCTTCAGTTTGCCCGAGCGCAGAACGGGCGCTTCCAGCTTGCCATAGAAATGATCCGTCGTTCCGCCGCCCGGCTTGGGCGCGGCGGCCATCAGCAGCGGGCCTTTCGGTTTCACCACGGGCAAGCCGCCTTTGGCTTCGGTCTTGGCGTCGCCGTGGAAGCCGGGCAGTGGAGCGCTCGACAGACGCGCCGCGCCCGTGGCTGGATCGTAGCGCGCCTTAACCCGGTGCCACGCGCGGGCGCGCAAAGGCCGGCCGGTCGAGATCGACTCGCCGTTCGCCGCCAGCGCGACCGCGCCGCTCTGGTCGATGAAAAGCCGGAGAGGGCCCAGAGAAACGAGGGCCTGCTGTCCCTTGCCCGGCAGCGTCGGCCAGACGCGCAGCGACATCTCGACCGCGCCGAGCTGCGGCATTTTCTCGACGATGACATAGGAGCCGATAGGCGTGGGTTGCTCGCCGCCCGCGTATTCTTTGGCGAGGCCCACCTCTATTCTTTCCTCCTTGATGCCAGGGCCTTTAGGTCCGGTTTCCCCGCAGATCAGCCGCACCAGGTCGGCCGTGTAGCGCCCAGCCGGATCGAACACGCTGACCCTGACGATCACCGCGTCGCCCGGATGCGCGTAGAGGCTGTCGAGGTATCCGACGACGGTCGGTTTGTTCATGGCAGCTTCAGTTCCTGGCCGGTCAGCGCCTTCCAGCGCCGCCTAAAGGCCTCCCACTCGCCATCTTCCAGGCGCGTGAATACCCGATTCTCGATCAGACGCGGCGGCTTGCCGTCGGGCAGGCGTTGCCCCAGCATCCATTTGCCCGGCTCGATCGAGACGAGAATCAGATCCTGGCAATGCTCCGGGCGATGCATGACGTCGAGCACGGCTTGAAGCTCGGGGCTGTGGCGGCCGAACGGTTTGGCGCGATATTCCGCCGCAAGGTCCAGGCGCGCCGGATCGATCAACGGTTTCATCAGTTGCCCGTGAAATCGAAGCCGAAGGACCGGGCAGCCTCGCCGATCTCGCGCCAGGTCGTCGCGTCGATCTCGATGCCCTCCGCCGCGCGTTTGGCGCGCGCGATACGTTCCGGCTCGCCGGGGACCAGCACCGGAAGGCTGGGATCGGCGGGCTTGGTCGCCTTCATGTAGTCGATCATCGCGTCGATCTCGCGGTCGACGAACGAGCGGTCGGCCAGCCGTGCCGGGTCTATCACCACGGTAAGCATGCCGTTGACGATGCCGCGGTCGCGCGGGTTTTTCGGCTGGATCGTGCCCCCTCCGGCGATCGCGCCGGCCAAAAGCTCGGCGATCAGCGCCAGGCCATAGCCCTTGTGCTCGCCGAACGGCAGCACGGCGCCATGCGGCTGCTGGTACAGGACGCCCGGATCGGTCGTCGGCTTGCCGTCCGCCGCGATCAGCGTGTTCTCGGCCACTTGCTTGCCTTCGTTGTAGGCGACGCGCACCTTGCCGATGGCGATGCGGCTGGTCGCCATGTCCAGGATCACCGGCGGCGTGTGCTGGGTGCCTGGCACGGCGATGCACACCGGATTGGTGGAAATGCGGCCTTCGCGGCCGCGAAACGGCGTCACCTTGGGCGGGCCCGAATTGCCGTTGACGAAATGCACGGACAGCAGCCCGGCCTTGGCCGCCTGCTCGCCGTACGATCCGACCCGCCCGATATGGTGCGTGTTGCGAAGCCCGTGCACGGCCACGCCGTGTTTCTGCGCCGCGCCGATGGCCCAGACCATGGCGTCGCGCGCGATCACCTGGCCGTAACCGTTGCCGCCGTCCCAGACGGCGAAGCTGCCGGTGTCGCTGACGACCGCGGGCGCGCGGTTCGGCACCAACGTCCCGGCCTTCAGGTTCCGCGCGTAGTGCGGCAGCATGCCCACGCCGTGGCTGTCATGGCCGGCGAGATTAGCCTCGACCAGATGATCCGCGACGGTCTTCGCTTCGACCTCGCGGCTGCCGGCGGCCTGGAGCAGGTTCGCCGTTTGCCGGCGCAGAAGCTGGTGGTCGATCCGCACGCGCCTAGACTGTCGTTCGCCCGGTCCCAGCGTCAAGGGCCGGCGTCGTCGTCGCCCGCCCGGGATTGCTTGGCATGGGGTTTGCGGTAGGCTTATTGTAGAAGCCGGGGAGCCATACATGTCGGGGAAAGGCGCAGCCGCGTTGGCGTCGGCACAAACCGCCGTGTCGCCATTGCGGCCGATCAATGGCCTGGGAGTGCACGACGCCTTCGCCGAGGTGTTGGCCGCCCATTTCCATCTCCACCGCATGCCGCAATCCGTCGATCCGGCGGCCCGGGTGCTGGTCGCGCTCGGCCAGAAGGTCGACGCTCCAATGCTCGATCGGCTGCCGGCGCTGGGGCTCGTCGCGGTGCTGGGTGTCGGGTTCGATCATGTCGACGCTCCGGCGTTGCGCGCGCGCGGCATCGCCCTTGCCAATACGCCCGGGCTGACCGATGGCTGCGTCGCCGATCTGGCGATCGCGCTGCTGATCGCGGCGCAGCGCCGCGTATTTGCCGCCGACCGCCACCTGCGCGACGGCAAGTGGCCCGCGGCGCGGTTTCCGCTGGCTCCGCGGTTCAGCGGGCGGCGCCTGGGGATTTACGGCCTGGGCAATATCGGCGCGGCGCTGGCCAGGCGCGCCGCCGGCTTCGACCTGGAGATCGGATATCACAACCGCCGCCGCCGGCCCGACCTGAAGTTCCGCTACTTCGGCGACCTGGAATCGCTGGCGGCGTGGAGCGACTATCTGGTCGTCGCCTGCCCGGCCGCGCCCGCGACGCGGCACAGCGTCGATGCCGGGGTGCTGAAGGCGCTGGGCCCCGAGGGCGTTCTGGTGAATATCGCTAGGGGCGCGGTGGTCGACGAGCCGGCGTTGATCGCCGCGCTGGAGACAGGCGTCATCGCCGGCGCCGGCCTGGACGTGTTCGAGCGCGAACCGCAGGTGCCGCCCAGGCTGGTCGCGCTCGGCAACGTGGTTCTTACGCCGCATATCGGCGGCGGCACGCGCGAGACCTGGGATGCGTGCTATGCCGGTGTCGTCGCCAATATCGACAGCTTCTTCCGCACGGGCCGTCCGGTCACGCCGGTCGACCTGGCGAAAATCGCGTGAACAGGGAACACCAACGGAGGATCGGCCATGCAGCGTAATCGATGGATCTGGAACAGCGTCGTGTTCGGCGTATTGGGCCTGGCGGGCCCCGCGCTCGCAGCACCCTTCACCTGCCCGAAAAAGGGCGGCGATCTGGTGTTCGCCGGCGAGGCCAAGGTCAACAGCCTTGATCAGTACGCGTCGAACACGATCTCGACGCGCAATCTCGCGATGAACATCTACGAAGCG
>JAHFPH010000165.1 GCA_023266845.1 Rhodospirillaceae bacterium | reverse complement strand
GCGCGGTGGCGTAAGCCGCGGCGGCGTTCTGCCAGTTGTGCCGGCCGGGCAGGGTGGCGACCTCGCGCAGATCGAGCGCGGGCGTGGCGGCGCCATCGGTGTCGTCGATCAGCACGCCGTCGGTCGAATAGACGCCGCCCTTGACCGCGATCTGGCTCGAGATCGGAAACACGCGCTGGTCGGCGGCGGCGGCAAGATCGGCATGGATGCGCCGGCAATGCTCGTCGTCCATGCCGATGATCGCGGCCCTGGGCTTGGTCTGACGGTGGAAAATGCGCTTCTTGGCGGCGACATACCCGTTCATTCCGCCATGGCGGTCGAGATGGTCGGGCGTGATGTTCAGCAGCACGGCGATATCGAATGTCAGCGAGACGGTCAGCTCGATCTGATACGACGACATCTCCAGCACGTAGACACCGCCTTCGGCGAGCGGCTCAAGCGTCAGCGCCGGCGCGCCCAGGTTGCCGCCGATTTCGGCAGCGCGGCCGGCGAGACGCAGAACGTGCCCGATCAGCGCCGTGGTGGTGGACTTGCCGTTGGTGCCGGTGATGCCGACATAGGCCGCCTCGCGTTGCGCGCGCGCCAAGAGCTCGATATCGCCGATGATCTCGACATTGGCCGCTTTCGCCGCCGCGGCGACGGGGTGCGGGGCGGGATGCGTGTGCGGAATGCCCGGGCTCAACACCAGCGTGGTGAGCTGCGACCAATCGCAAGCCTTGAGATCGACCAGCTTGACGCCCGCGTTCTTGGCCGCGTCGCGCTTCTTGGCGTCGTCGTCCCAGGCCCAGACCTCGGCGCCGCTCTTGGCCAGCGCCTTCGCGGTCGCCAGGCCCGATTTGCCCAGGCCCATGACCGCGACCGGAAGACCTTCCATGTAGGAGCACAGGATCATCGCGCTACCTCAGCTTCAGCGTGCTGAGGCCCGCGAGGGCCAGGATCATGGCGATGATCCAGAAACGGATGACGATCTGCTGCTCGTGCCAGCCTTTTTTCTGGAAGTGATGGTGGATCGGCGCCATCAGGAAGATGCGCCTGCCGGTGCGCTTGAACCAGAACACCTGGATAATCACCGACAGGGCCTCGACCACGAACAGCCCGCCGACGATCGCCAGCACCAGCTCGTGCTTAGTCGCCACGGCCACCGCACCCAATGCGCCGCCCAGCGCCAGCGAGCCGGTGTCGCCCATGAACACTTCGGCGGGGTGCGCGTTGTACCAAAGGAAGCCCAGGCCCGCGCCGATCATCGCCGCGCAGAACACGGCCATCTCGCCGGTGCCCGGCACGTGGCGCACCTGCAGGTAGTTGGCGAATACCAGGTTGCCGACCAAGTAGGCGATCAGCGCGAAGCAGGCCGCCGCGATCATCACCGGCACGATGGCGAGGCCGTCGAGCCCGTCGGTCAGGTTGACTGCGTTCGACGCGCCGACCATCACGAACATGGCGAAGGGCACGAAAGCATAGCCCAGCGGCAGTAGCGCGTTCTTGAACACCGGAATGGCAAGGCCCGTGGCAAGCGGCGCGCGCGTCAGGTACACGAACCACAGCGCGGCCACGAAACCGACCGCGCACAGCGCCAAAAGCTTCATGCGACCGGGCAGGCCCTTGTGGTTGCGGCGCGACACTTTCAGATAGTCGTCGGCGAAGCCGACCGCGCCGAACCCGACCGTCACCAGCAGCGCCACCCACACATAGCCGTTGGTCAGATCCGCCCACAGCAGGGTGCTGATCAGGATCGCCAGCAGCAGCAAAAGCCCGCCCATGGTCGGCGTGCCGCGTTTCTTGAAATGCGTCTCGGGAATATCGTCGCGGATCGGTTGGCCCGCGGGCTGCAGCGAGCGCAGCCAGGCGATCAGGTACGGCCCCAACAGGAACGCGACCAGCCAGGCCGTGATCACCGCTCCGCCGCTGCGGAAGGTGATGTAGCGGAACACGTTGAGCGGCCCGAACTGGCCGGCCAGGGGGAAAAGCAGGTGATACAGCATCCCGCTTCCCCTCAATTGCCGTTGGCCGCGCGCGGCGGCGCTTGCGCGATCGCGCGCAGCGCGGCGACGATCGGCGCCATCTTGCTGCCCAGCGATCCCTTGACCATCACCACGTCGCCCGAGCGCACCGCGCCCACCACGCGCGGCAAAAGCTCGGCCGAGTTGGCGGCATGCGCGCCGCGCAACTTGGCCGGCAGCGCGTCGTACAGCCGCCGCATCTCGGGCCCGCAGGCATAGATCAGGTCGACGCCGGCCTTGGCCACGTCGCCCGCGAGACCCGCGTGCATTTCGCCGGCCACGTCGCCCAGCTCCAGCATGTCGCCTAGGACGGCGATGCGCCGCCCGCCCGCGCCGGGCTTCATGGCGGCGAGCACGGCAAGCGCCGCGCGCACCGAGGCAGGGCTGGCGTTGTAGCTGTCGTCGATCAGCTCGAACACGCCGCCGCCGGGCAACGCCACGCGATGGCGCTCGCCGCGGCCCTTGATCGGCTTCAGGCGGCTCATCGCCGCCGCCGCCGGGGCAAGGTCCCCGCCCGCCGCGCGCACGGCGGCAAGCACCGCCAGGCTGTTGACGACCCAATGCCGGCCGGGTAGGGCAAGGCAGAAATCCAGCCGCTCGCCGCCGATCTCGGCCGTAACCGCGCTGCAAGTCGGATGCAGCGAGCAATCGATCAGCCGCGCATAGGCGCCCTCGGCCTGGCCGAAGCCCAGCACGCGCGCCACGCCGCGCTTGCGCGCCGCCGCGCTCAGGCGCTCGAACATCGGATTGTCCAAGTTCAGCAGCGCGATGCCGGCGCGGGTCATGCCGTCGAAAATCTCGGCCTTGGCGTCGGCGATGCCTTCGATCGAGCCGAAGAACTCGATATGCACCGGCTCGACATTGGTGATCACGGAAACGTCGGGCTTGACCAGCCGGCTCAGGCGCGAAATTTCGCCGGCGCGGTTCATGCCCAGCTCGAACACCGCATAGGCGGCGTCGCGCGGCATGCGCGCCAGCGACAGCGGCGCGCCGATTTCGTTGTTGAGGTTGCCGGACGAGGTATGGGTCGCGCCCTGGGTGGAGAGGGCAAGGCCGATGGCCTCCTTGGTGCCGGTCTTGCCGACGCTGCCGGTCACGGCGATCACCCGTGCCGAGCTGCGCGCGCGCGCGGCCCTAGCGAGCGCGGCCAATGCGGCCAGCGTGTCCTTGACCTTCAGCAGCGGCTTGTCGTCGGGCCGGCCGGCCGGCGCGCGCGAAACGATCGCGGCGGCGGCGCCGCGCGCTAGGGCGTCGGCGACGAAGTCGTGCCCGTTGAAATTTGCGCCCTTGATGGCGACGAACAGATCGCCCGGTTGCGCGGTGCGGCTGTCGATGGAAACGCCCGACGCGCGCCAGGGCCTATCGGCGCGCCCGTTGGTCGCGGCGGCGGCCTCGGCGGAGGTCCAGAGAACCTTAGCGGCCATCGCCGGCGTCTCCCCCGCGGGAAGAGGTGGCCTTCCTGGCCAGCGCGGCTACTGCCGCGCGCGCCGCCTCGGCGTCGTCGAAGGGCAGGACCGCTTTGCCGACGATCTGACCCTGTTCGTGTCCCTTGCCGGCGATCACCAGAACGTCGCCGGACGAAAGCCGTTGGATGGCCTCGGCGATCGCCTTGCCGCGGTCGCCGATTTCACTCAGCCGCTCGCCCATGCCGGGCGGGCAGCCCGCGAGGATCGCCTTGCGGATCGCCGCCGGATCTTCGGTGCGCGGATTGTCGTCGGTGACGATGGCGCGGTCCGCGAGCCTACAGGCGATCACGCCCATCTCCGGGCGCTTGCCCTTGTCGCGATCGCCGCCGCAGCCGAACACCACGACCAGCCGCCCGCGCGCATAGGGGCGCAGCGTTTCCAGCACCGTCTTCAGCGCGTCGGGCTTGTGCGCGTAGTCGACATAGATCGGCGCGCCCGAGGGGTGCGTCGCTACGCGCTCGATCCGCCCCTGCACGCCGGCAAGACGGGAGAGCGCCGCGAACACGCGCGCGGCCTCGGCGCCGCACGCGATCGCCAGGCCCGCCGCGCAGATCGCGTTCATGGCCTGGAACGCACCGGGCAACGCTAGGCGCAGATCGTAAACCCGGCCAAGCGCCGTGATTTTCAGGTCCTGGCCGTCGGCGTCGGGCACGATGCGGTCAAGCCGGATGTCCGCGTCGCGGCAGCCATAGGAAATGATCCGGTGGCTGCGGCGCGCGGCTGCGGCGCTGAGCGCGTCGAACTCGGCGATGTCGGCATTCAGCACCGCGGCGCGGCCCGCCGGCATCACTTCGCCGAACAGGCGCAGCTTGGCCGCCAGATACGCCTCCATGCCGGGGTGATAGTCCAGATGATCGCGCGACAGATTGGTGAACGCGCCGGCCGCGATGTCGATGCCGTCGAGCCGGCATTGCTCGAGCCCATGGCTCGATGCCTCGATCGCCAGATGATCCACGTCCGCGCGCGCCAGTTCGGCCAAGTCGGCATGCAGCGCCACCGGATCGGGCGTGGTCAGCTCGCCCTTGCGCTCGATGCCCGGCGCCACGATGCCGAGCGTTCCCATGCTCGCGGCCTTGTGGCCCAGCGCCAGCCAAATCTGGCGGGTGAACGAGGCGACGGAGGTCTTGCCGCTGGTGCCGGTGACGGCCGCGACGACGCTGGGCTGAGCCCCGTGAAAGCGCGCCGCCATCAGCGCCAGGCGGCGGCGCGGATTGGCGTCGGCGATGACCGGCAGCGCGCCGCCGTCGGGCAGCGTGAAAGCGGGCAGGGGAAGGCGCGCGTCGGTCAGCACCGCGACCGCGCCTTGCTTCAGCGCCTGGGGAATGAACATGCGGCCGTCGGTCTTTTCGCCCTTGAGCGCGGCGAACAGGAATCCGGGCGCGACCTTGCGCGAGTCGGCGGCGATGCCCCGGATCTCGGGCCCCTTGCCGGGAATGGCGGGTTCAGCGATCACCCCATCGCCCCCGATTAGGTCAGTTAGCCGCAACGCCGGCGCCCTGCGCCCGCGCGCTTTGCGTCGTCGGCAGTTGCTTGGGCGCGCGTTCCGACGGATCGACGGCGAGCAGCGGGCCGATACGCGCCGCCACGCGCCCGACCGTGGGCGCGGCCACGGCGCCGCCGGTGGCGTAGAAGCCGGTCGCCTTGGTGCCGTGCGGCTCGTCCAACATCACCAGCACCACGTAGCGCGGGTCTTCGATCGGAAAGGCGGCGATGAACGACGACAGCAGCGCCTTGTGCGCGTAGCCGCCATGGGCGCTGACCTTCTCGGCCGTGCCGGTCTTGCCGCCCAGGCGATAGCCGTCGATTTCGGCCTTTCGGCCGGTGCCCTTCTCGACCACCATGCGCATCAGCGCGCGCATGGTCCTAGAGGTCTCGGGCTTGATGACTTGCGTGCCGGGCGGAATTTGCGTCGCGTCGCGCTTCAGCACCGTGGCGGGGCGCAGGATGCCGCCGTTCACCAGCGCCGCAACGCCGTTGACGAGATGCAGCGGGCTTACCGCCAGGCCGTGTCCGAAGGCGATGGTCATCGCGTTGATCTCGCGCCAGGTCGAGGGGAATATCGGCTGGCCGGACTCGGGCAGCTCGAGCGCGGCCACGTCCAGCATGCCGATGCGCTTCATGAAGTCGCGCTGGCGCGTCGGGCCCATGGCCACGCCGATGCGCGCCGCGCCGATGTTGGAGGAGTACTGCAGCACCTCGGTGGTCGTCAGCCACCGGTTCTGGCCTTTGTAGTCGCTGATGGTGAAGCGCGAGACGTGGATCGGCTGGCTTGCGTCCCAGGTGCTGGTGAGCTGCGCCACGCCGCTGTCCAGCGCCATCGCCAGCGTGAACAGCTTGAAGGTCGAGCCCATCTCGTACACGCCCAGCGACATGCGGTTGAAGCGCGCCTCGGGCTGGGTGGCGCCGGGGCGGTGCGGGTCGAAATCGGGCAGCGACACCATCGCCAGGATCTCGCCGGTGCGCGCGTCCAGCGCCAGGCCGCCGGCGCCCTCGGCATGGAATTCGTCCACCGCCGCCGCCAGCTCTTCGTGCAGCACGTATTGCACGCGCGCGTCGATCGACAGGCGGATCGCGCGCTGGGCGGATTTCAGCTTTTCGTCGAACTGGCGCTC
>JAHFPH010000164.1 GCA_023266845.1 Rhodospirillaceae bacterium | reverse complement strand
CGACATCGCCAGGCCGGATTCGCGCGCGCGCGTGATCGCCTGCCTCGCGGCGATCACGCGCTGGCGGCCCCAGGACATCGCAGGCGCGTTTTCCGGCGGGCGCTATTCGCCCGACCCCTTGACCCGGCGCGAGGAGTCGGTGCTGAAGCGCCTGGCCGGGCGCGAGCTCGACCATGCCGATCAACCCGTGGACGTGCGCGGCAATCTGCCAGACTGGCTCGCGCCCGCGATGATCGCGGCGTTCGGCGAGGGGCTGGACAAGGAACTGGCGGCGCTGCTGGAGCCCGCGACGGTCGATCTGCGGGTCAACGCGCTCAAAGCCACGCGCGAGGAGGCGCGCGCGCGCCTGAAATCGGAGGGCATCGATGCCGAACCGACGCCGATCTCGCCGCTGGGATTGCGGCTTACCGCGCGGCGGCCCTTGGGCGAGGCCGGCAGCTTCCGCGACGGGTTCGTCGAGGTGCAGGACGAAGGCTCGCAAATCGTCTCGGCCCTGGTCGGCGCCAAGCCGGAAATGCGCGTGGTGGATTTCTGCGCCGGGGCGGGTGGCAAGTCGCTGGCGATCGCCGCCGGCATGAACAACAAGGGTCATGTCGTGGCCTGCGACGTGTCGAAGCTCAGGCTCGAAGCCTCGGCCAAGCGCCTGCGCCGCGCCGGCGCGCACAATGTCGAGCGCCGCCTGCTTGCTGACGAGCGCGACAAATGGATCAAGCGCCACAAGCGCCATTACGACCGCGTACTGGTCGACGCGCCCTGCACCGGGTCAGGCGCCTGGCGGCGCAACCCCGACGGGCGCTGGAGCCTCGAGCAAAAGGACCTGGACGAGCTCAAATCCAAGCAGGCGCGAATATTGGCGAGCGCCGCGCGCCTGGTGAAGCCAGGCGGATGGCTGGTCTACGCCACTTGCTCGCTGCTCAAGGAGGAGAACGAGGATCAGATCGCGGCCTTTCTCGCCGCCAATCCCGATTTCAGCCTGGTGCCGATCGACCGGGTATGGGGCGACACGATCGGCGGCGAGTGCCCATGCCCGCCGCCCTACCTGTCGCTTACCCCCGCGCGAAACGGCACCGACGGCTTTTTCGCGGCTGTCTTGGAGCGGGTGGCGGGCGCCGCGCCCGCTGGAACGCCGTCTTCGAATCGTGCTAACTGATTCCATGATCCTGATCCGCAAAGCCGCCGCGGAGGACGCCGAGGCGATCGCCCGCGTGCACGTGGCGACGTGGCGCAGCACCTATCCCGGCCTGATCCCCGATTCGATCCTGATCGGCTTGAACGAGGACCGTCACGCCGCGATGTGGCGGCGCGCGGCCGGCAATCCTGGCGGGCGCGACATCGTCTATGTCGCCGAGCATCCGCGGGACGGCGTCGTCGGCTTCGCCAGTTGCGGCGCGCGGCGCGTCGACGGGCTGCCCTATGCCGGCGAGATCTACACGCTTTATGTGCAGCAGGACCACCAGGGCAGGCATATCGGCCGCCGCCTGTTGAAGCGCTGCTTCCGCGCGCTGTTGCAGCGGGGATATCCCTCGGCGCTGGTCTGGGTGCTGGCGACCAATCCCGCGCGGTTCTTCTATCAGGCGATGGGCGCCGCGCGCGTCGCCACGCGCACCGAGGCGCTGTGGGGCGTGCTGCTGGACGAATCCGCTCATGGCTGGCGCGACCTGAAGGATGCATTGAGCTCGCCGCGTTTCGCCGAGACCTCGTCCGGCGAGGAACCGCCGCCCCATGGCGGCGCGAATTGACGGATCATCAGGCCGATCGATGACCGCCCGGCATCAATGACAGATCGCATCCTGATCCTCGATTTCGGCTCGCAAGTGACCCAGCTGATCGCGCGCCGCCTGCGCGAGGCGGGCGTGTATTGCGAAATCCATCCCTTCAACCGCATGGACGACCGGGCGATCCGCGCCTTCGAGCCCAAGGCGGTGATCCTGTCCGGCGGGCCCGCCTCGGTCAGCGACATGGGCAGCCCGGCCGCGCCCGACCTGGTGTTCAATCTGGGCGTGCCGGTGTTGGGCATCTGCTACGGCCAGCAGACGATGTGCGCGCAGCTCGGCGGCACGGTCGAGCACAGCGACCACCGCGAATTCGGCCGCGCCGACGTGGAAGTCTCGGGCACCTCGCCGCTGTTCGACGGCGTGTGGCGACCCGGCGGGCATTACCAGGTCTGGATGAGCCATGGCGACCGCGTCACCAAGCTGCCGCCGGGTTTCCGCGTGGTCGGCACCAGCCCCGGCGCGCCCTTCGCGGTGCTGGCCGATGAGAAGCGCCGCTTCTACGGCGTCATGTTCCATCCCGAAGTCGCGCACACGCCGGACGGCGGCAAGCTTTTGAACCGCTTCGCCAAGGCGATCGCGGGCTGCAAGGGCGACTGGACCATGGCCGCGTTCCGCCAGCAATCCATCGCCGCGATCCGAGAGCAGGTGGGCAAGGGCAGGGTGATCTGCGGGTTGTCGGGCGGCGTCGACTCGTCGGTCGCGGCCGTGCTGATCCACGAGGCGATCGGCGACCAGCTGACCTGCATCTTCGTAGATCACGGGCTGCTGCGCGAAGGCGAGTCGAAAGAGGTCGTCGATCTGTTCCGCGGGCACTACAACATCCCTCTCGTTCACCGGGATGCCTCGGGATTGTTCCTTGAACGTCTCGCAGGCGTGGACGACCCCGAGAAGAAGCGCAAGATCATCGGCGCCACCTTCATCGACGTGTTCGACCAGGAGGCGCACAAGATCGGCGGGGCGCAATTCCTGGCGCAAGGCACGCTCTATCCCGACGTGATCGAGTCGGTGTCGTTCGCGGGCGGCCCGTCGGTCACCATCAAGTCGCACCACAACGTGGGCGGCCTGCCCGAGCGCATGAAATTGAAACTGGTCGAGCCGTTGCGCGAATTGTTCAAGGACGAGGTGCGCGCGCTGGGCCGCGAGCTGGGATTACCCGAAAGCCTGGTCGGAAGGCATCCGTTCCCCGGCCCGGGCCTCGCGATCCGCGTGCCGGGGCCGGTCGACAGAACCAAGCTCGACCTATTGCGCAGGGCCGACGCGATCTATCTCGATGAAATCCGCAAGGCGGGACTGTACGACAAGATCTGGCAGGCCTTCGCCGTGCTGCTGCCCGTGCGCAGCGTGGGGGTGATGGGCGACGGGCGCACCTACGACAACGTGCTGGCGCTGCGCGCCGTCACCTCGACCGACGGCATGACGGCGGATTCCTATCCGTTCCCGCACGAGTTCCTGGCGCGCGTCGCCACGCGCATCATCAACCAGGTGCGCGGCGTCAACCGCGTGGTCTACGACGTGACCTCGAAACCGCCCGGCACGATCGAGTGGGAATAGGGCGGGTCGCTGTATATTCACGCTTGACGTTATTAACGCTACACGTTACTATCCGTCCGTGGCGATCAAGACGTTCAAGTGCGCCGACACCGAAGCCCTGTTCGGGCTCCGGCGCGTCGCCCGTTTCGCGAATATCGAGCGCCCGGCGCTGCGGAAGCTCAAGCAACTCGATCTGGCCCGACGCATCGATGATTTGCGCGCGCCGCCCGCGAACCGCCTCGAGCGCCTGAAGGGCGATCGCACGGGCCAGTGGAGCATCCGCGTGAACGACCGGCTCCGAATCTGCTTTCGTTGGACCGGCGCCGACGCCGAAGACGTCGAGATCGTGGACTATCACTGACGGAGACGGACATGAGCAGGAAACTGAAGCCCGTTTCACCGGCTGAGATGCTGGCAGCGGAGTTTTTGAAGCCGCTGGGAATGAGCAATTACCGGCTGGCAAAGGAGATCGGCGTGCCCGCGCAGCGCATCGGCGAGATTCTTGCCGGACGCCGCGCGGTCAGCGCCGATACCGATCTGCGGCTGTGCCGCTTCTTCGGGCTTTCGGATGGCTGGTGGCTGCGCCTACAGGCCGACTACGACACCGAAATCGCTAGGGCGGCGCTCGCCAAAACTTTGGCGAAGATCAAGCCATGGGCGGAATCGCCGGAAGACACGGCACGCGCGCGCTGAAGCGGCAACGGCCACGCGCATCATCAACCAGGTGCGCGGCGTCAACCCAGTGGTCTACGACGTGACCTCGAAACCGCCCGACACGATAGAGTGGGAGTAAGGGACAAGTTTTGAGATTGGTTGCGCTTAAACTTTTTTGAAGTTAGGGCATTGAGCGCATCTCGAATAGCGATGATACCTTGGTGCAGCTTTTGAAAATCATTTTTAGCACCAGGCGTGATTTCAATTCTAGAAGCACCTTTCACTATGCGAAGACTCTGGTCTTCAATTTTCTGATGCCAATATCCGTGAACGATAATATTCCTGAATCTGTTGACCTCAAAAATTTTCTCCACGACATTATGCATCTGCGCTTCTAAGTGTTGATTCATTGCCCATTTCTCAAACTCTTTGCGAACACGATCCGCAAGGGATGGATTGCTCCTAAACTTATCTGCAATATCCATTGCATCGGCATAGGAAATTGCGGTTACACGTTTCAGAGCAAGTTTTAGGACGTGCTCCAATTGCCCATAGGCGATAATGATCTTGCCAGTTATAGAAAACAGTTCGTCTCCCCAATCATCATAGGCAGTTGAGGGATATGTCATATCGTGTACTCCAACCGACTTTCGAAAGTGCGCATATGCCCAAGTCGCATTGATAGGTATTTTATCACAGGCAACAAGGTCGAGTTTTGCTTTGGCTGCTTTGCGTGTCATTGTTAACAAAAGCTGCTGGTAACGAGTAATCGAATAAGCAACAGTAGTCACATCACCCCCATCGCCGGCCGACTCTAATAAGGAGCATCGCATGACCATCGCCGACCCCAATCGCGTGATCCTGACCGGCGAAAACCCGTTCCTGCGGCTGAGCGGCAAGGACGGCGATCCCAACACGACGGACGCGAGTTTCTGGCGCATCGTGTTCTGCCCGGCGGGGCCGGGGCACGTGCTCTATCTCAAGAGCGAGCTCACGAAAAACGCCTGGCGCATCTACTCCGACAACATCGCGATGGCGCGCTGGCTGCAAACCACCGTCCAGGGGATGCTCAACGCCGAGTTGGCGGACACGGCGATCCCCGTATCCGACGCCGCGTTCGGCCGGTCGGGCGATCCGCGCTATTTCTGGACCGAGCGCGTGACGGCGCGCGACGAGGAGATAACGCTGACCTGGCACGACATCGGCGATCCGCTGCTGCTGCACACGCAGCCCAATCAGGTGCCCGGGCGGCGCTACGGCTTGAGCACGATCCTAATCCCCGCGCTCGGCGCGCGATTGACGGTGAACGGCAAGCAGGCTTCGGGCAGCCCGTGGCCCAGGGAGCGCGAGGGACGGCCGTTCAGCACCTCAGCCCTGGCGTTCTCGGAAAGCTGGACCGAGCCGCGCTAGGGCCGGCGCGCCGGATCGAAACGCCAACACGGAGTCGCCGATGAGCAGCGCCAATCCCACCGTCATCGTCACCGGATCGTCCTCGGGCATGGGAGCGGCCACCGCCATCAAGCTCGCTGGCCTGGGCTGGAACGTCGTGCTGAACGCGAGCCGCAGCGTCAAGGACGCCGAAGCGGTCGCCAGGAAATGCGAGCAGGCCGGCAAAGCTAGAGGCGCCAAGGCCATCGTCGCCGCGGGCGACGTGGCGCTGGACGCGGATTGTCGGAAAATCGCCGAGGCGGCGCTGAAGGCATTCGGGCGCATCGACGCGCTGGTCAACAACGCCGGCACGACAAAGGCGGTGCCGGCCGCCAATCTCGACGGGCTGGACGCGGCCGAGTTCCAGCGCGTGTTCGCGGTCAACCTGGTGGGACCGTTCCAGATGATCCGGGCCTCGGCGCCGGCCCTACGCAAGTCGGGCCGCGGGTCGATCGTCAATGTTTCGTCCAACGCGGCCGTCACGGGCGCGGGCAGCTCGCTCGCCTACGCGGCGTCGAAGGGCGCGCTCAACACCATGACCCTCACGCTCGCCCGGGCGCTCGGGCCGGAGATCCGCGTCAACGCCGTGCTGCCGGGTTTCGTGCACACGCCCTGGCAGGACCGCTACCAAGGCCAAGCGCAGGCGCGGCACGTCGCCGAGCATTACCGCTCGACCGTGGCGCTCAAGCGCGCGACCGCGGCCGAGGACATCGCCGACGCCGTGGTCTGGTTCGTCGCGGGCGCCGCCGCCGTCACCGGCCAGCTGCTGAT
>JAHFPH010000163.1 GCA_023266845.1 Rhodospirillaceae bacterium | reverse complement strand
AACCGCTTCAGCAGCCGGTCGATATAGTCGCGCTCGACCGGCGGGCGTTCCGGCTCGCCGCGGCGCTTGCGCAGCTCTTCCAGAACCTCGCGCGCGCGCTGCAGGTCGGATTGATCGGGAATCACCACGTCGCCCGTATCGACGCCGCCGAAATTGTTGGTCGGACGTCCAAACGGATCGCGGCCCTGGTTGGGGCGCGGCGGCATCGGGCCCATGCTCTGCGGCGGCATGTCGCCGTCGCCCGGGCCCGGGCGCATGCCGAACTGCTGCATCATCTGGTCCATCATCGCGCGCGCGGCCTCTTGCAGTTGATCCAGCGCCTGCTGCTGCGGCCCCAGCGCGCCGCCCGGCTCGCCCTGCTCGAGCGCGGATTGCGCGTCGCGCATCGCGCGGTCGGCGCGGCCGAACGGCCGCGGTATGCCGCCCATCATTTCATCCAGGCGCCGCAAGAATTCGCCCAGATCGCCGCGCAACTGGGATTGGCGCTGCGCGCCGTCGCGGCCCTGGCCCTGTTGACCCTGCTGGCCCTGTTGCTGCTGGCCGGGACGCTGGCCGGGGCGCTGCTGCATGCCGTCGGGCAGTTTTCCTTGCTGCTGCGCGTCGCGGAAGGTCTGGTCGTGCAGATCGCGCTGGCGTTTGATCAGGTCATTCAGGCCGTTCATCATCTGCTGCGCCTGGCGGCCCTGCGGCGACATCTGCGCCATCATGCCCTGGCGCATGTTCTCGAGCATTTCGCGCAACTGCGACAGCAACTGCCGCGCGGCGTCGCGGTTGCCCTGGCGCGCCAGCTCGCGCGCCTGCTCGATCATGCGCTGCAGGTCGCGGCTGTCGATCACCTGGACGTTGGGGTCCATCGGTTGCGGCAGCATGCCGCGCGCCAGCTGCTCGCGCATCTGCTCGGTCAGCGCCTGGAGGTAGTTGTCCAGCGCCTGCTGCAATTCCTGGATCAGCTTCTCGATTTCCGGGTCGGGCGCGTTTTTGCTCAAGGCCTCCATCAGCCGCTTCTCGGCCTCGCGCAGGTCGCGCTCGGCCAGCGACAGCTTGCCGTCCTCGATGCGCAGCGCCGTGTCCCACAGCACGTCCTGCACCGCGCGGATGCCCGCCGGCGAGGAGTCGCGCAGCAGCCGCGCCTGGGCCGATTTCAGCGCCAGGAACACCACCGTATCGTCGAAGAACAGGGCCGGGCGCTGCAGAACGCCGAACAGCGCCGCCGACACGTCGCGCCGCTTGTCGGGGTAAAGCGACAGGATGCGCCGCTGCTCGACCAGCGCGCGCGCCACCGGATGGTTGAACACGCGCTCCGGCAGCACCAGGGTCAGCGTCTCGCTTTCGCCGGTCTGGCCGGTTTCGTCCTGGGCGATCAGCTTCATCTCGACCTTCAGCCCCGCCCAGACATGCGCGGTCAGGTCGTGGAAGCTCGCCGCCTTGGCCTGCTTCAGGCGCAGGCCCGGCAGCGGCAGCTCGAGCTCGATCGGCTCCTCGCGCGCCAGCGCCGTGTCGTCCTCGCCCAACAGGCGGATCGACGCCTTGACCGCGGTGAGGCCGTAATCGTCGGCGGCGACGTAGTCGATGCGCAGGCTCGAACGTTGCGTGCGCTGCGGCGCCTGGGCGAATTCCACCGTCGGCGGCTGGTCGGGAACGACGTCGAGCGTCCAGCGCCCGAAATGCCGCCCGCCCGCGTCCACCGCAAGCCGGCCGCCGGCGTTCAGCACCGTTTCATAGCGATGCGTGGTCTCGTCGATCGCCGCGAACGGGGTGCTCCGTTCGCCCAGGGTCAAATGCGGCGTGCCGACGCGCCCGTGCAGTTGCGCCAGAAGCTTGCTGCCGGCGGGCGCGCGCAACGCGGCCGGGGCTTCCTTGGCCTTGTCGCCGCGCAGCTCGCCGCCGCGCAGGAACACCGGCGGCAGGCCGGTGTAGTCCGGCGGGGTGATCCACAGTTCAAGCGACGCGGCGGCGGCTTCCGCGCCCGATATCGCGCTCGGCGCCAGCGCGCGCTTGACGCGCGGCCAGGCGTCTTCCCAGCCCGCGCTGAGCGCCACGGCCAGCAGCAGCAGCACCAGCGCGCGCACCGCCAGCGGATCGCGCCGCGCCGAGCCGGGGCTGGGCAGCGCCACTTTCAGGCCGCGCATCCGCTCCATAAGGCGACGGCGATGCTCCTGCCACAGCGCCTCGGCGAAGCTGTCGGATTTTCCGGCGGCGAGATTGTCTTCCAGCGCCGCCAGGGGGCGGTGATCGAGATTGTTGTCGCGCTCCAGGCGCCGCCGCGCCGCCAGCCGTCCGGGCACCAAGCTTATCCGCGTGAAGCTCCACAGCGCATAGCTCAGGGCGGCCGCGAGCGCCGCGAGGATCGTCGCATGCGCCCAGAACGCCAGCTCGGGCAGCAGGTCGAACAGAGCCAGGATCGCGAAGACGGCGACGACGCCCAGGGCCGGCCACAGCGCCGGCCATAACCGCTCCCAGAACAAGGCAAGCCACGCCAGCGCCAGCCGCGCGGGCGGCACGGGAAGATGCGGCTCGGGCCTATGCTCTATCGCGCGGTCCTCGTCGCTCAATGGCCGGTTCCTTCATGCCGCCCCGCGCGCCTTTGGGGGCTTCGCGCCCAGGGCGGGGGCGGTCCAGTCCGGAAGGATATCAGCCCCCAGCATTTCGCCATAGTCCTGGCGCGGCCTGACCACTGCAAAACGCGCGCCATCCACCATCACCTCGGCCGGCAGCGGGCGCAGATTGTAGGTCGAGGCCATGGCGAAGCCGTAGGCCCCGGCCGACATGATCGCCAAAAGGTCGCCGCCCTTGACCGGCGGCAGCGGGCGCTGGGCGGCGAATTGGTCGCCCGATTCGCAAATCGGCCCCGCCACGTCGACCGCGGTTTCCTTGGCCCCGGCGGGATCGCTGACCGGGCGGATGGCGTGGAAGGCGTCGTACATCGCCGGCCGCACCAGGTCGTTCATGGCCGCGTCGGTGATCACGAAGCGCCGCGTGGCGCCGTCCTTGACCCGCACCACGCGCGTCAGCAGCAGCCCGGCATTGCCGACCAGCGCCCGGCCGGGCTCGAACACCAGCTGGCAGCCCAGATTGCCCACGGTCTCGGAAACCGCGCGCGCGTAGTCGGCAAGCGCGATCGTCGGCCGCTCGCCATAGTCGATGCCGATGCCCCCGCCGAGATCCAGGCGCGTGACCTTGATTCCCTCGGCGCGAAGCTTGAGCGTCAGTTCGGCCACGCGCTCGAAGGCGCGGCGGAACGGCGCGATTTCGGTCAATTGCGAGCCGATATGCACCGCGAGCCCGTGGAACGCGATGCCGCGCATCCCGGCGGCTTTTTTCGCCACCGCTGATGCGCGCGAAATCTCGATGCCGAACTTGTTCTCGGCCTTGCCGGTCGTGATCTTCTTGTGCGTCTTGGCGTCCACGTCGGGATTGACGCGCAGCGCCACGGCGGCGGTGTCGCCGCGCGCGACCGCCGCCTGGGCCAGAGTCTTGAGCTCGTCGTCCGACTCGACGTTGAACTGCAAGATGCCGGCGTCCAGCGCCGCGTCCATCTCGGCGCGCGTCTTGCCGACGCCCGCGAACACGATGCGCCGCGCCGGCACGCCGGCCTGCAGCGCGCGCTTCATCTCGCCCAGCGAAACCACGTCGGCGCCCGCGCCCAATTCGGCGAAAGTGCGCACCACGGCCAGGTTGCCGTTGGCCTTGACCGCATAGCAGATCGCGGCCTGCATGCCGTCCAGCGCGCGCTCGAACCGGCGATAGGCCTGGATCAGCGCCGCGCGCGAATAGACATAGGTGGGCGTGCCCAGGGCGTCGGCGATCCGCGGCAGCGCCACGTCCTCGACATGCGCCTCGCCGCCGCGATAGCGGATCAGGTCGAACGCGCCGCTCATTGCTGCGGCTGGGCGGGCTTATCGGCCGGCGGGTTCGGCGCCGGATTGGGCGGCGGCATGGGGTATCTTACCCGCGGCGGATCGGATTCCGGATCGCCCTTCTTGCCGCAGGCCGTAAGCGGCGCCGCCGCCAGCAACGCGATGCAGCCCAACAGGACCAGACGCCTCATGCTTGCCTCCCGCGCGCTTTCAAGAATCGCGCGCGCGCTTCCTTGCAGGCCAGGCGCACATTGCCGGGCGCGGTGCCGCCCGGACTGGCGCGGCTTTTGACCGACGCTTCGACGCTCAAGACGCCATAGACGTCGCGCGTAATGCGCGGATCGACCTTGCGCATCGCCTCGAGCGGCAGATCGCCCAGCGCCACGCCGCGTTTTTCCGCGAGCTTGACCAATTTGCCGGTCGTATGGTGCGCCTCACGGAACGGCATGCCTAGCTTGCGCACCAGCCAATCCGCCAGATCGGTCGCGTTGATGAAGCCGCCCGAGGTGGCGGCCAGCATCGCCTGCTTGTTCACCTTCATGTCCGCCACCATGCCGGCGGTGGCCGCGATCGACAGCAGCAGCGTCTCGGTGGCGTCGAACACCGGCTCCTTGTCTTCCTGCATGTCCTTGTTGAAGGTCAGCGGCAACCCTTTCAGCACCGTCAGCAACGCGACCAGCGCGCCGACGATGCGGCCGGTCTTGCCGCGCGTCAATTCGGCGGCGTCGGCGTTGCGCTTTTGCGGCATGATCGAGCTGCCGGTGGTGAAGGCGTCCGACAGGCGGATGAACCGGAACTGTTCCGAGCCCCATAAGACCAATTCCTCGGCCAGGCGCGACAGGTGCACGGCGGTGAGCGCGGCGGCGGCCAGGTACTCCACGGCGAAATCGCGGTCGGCCACGGCGTCCATCGAATTGGCGTGGGCCGTATCGAAGCCGAGCGCCTTGGCGGTCGCCGCCGGGTCGATGGCGAAGGACGTGCCGGCGAGCGCCGCCGCGCCCAAGGGCGACACGTTCAGGCGCTTGCGCGCGTCGGCGAAGCGGCCGCGGTCGCGCCCCGCCATCTCGACATACGCCAACAGGTGATGGCCGAAAGTCACGGGCTGCGCGGGCTGCAAATGGGTGAAGCCGGGCATCACGGTCTGGGCGTGCTGTTCGGCGCGCATTATCAGCGCGGCTTGCAGTCGCTCCAGCGCCCGGTCGATCTCGTCGATCGCGTCGCGCACCCACAGGCGCAGGTCCAATGCCACCTGGTCGTTGCGCGAGCGCGCGGTGTGCAGCCGCCCGGCGGGCGCGCCGATGATTTCGTTGAGCCGCGCCTCGACGTTCATGTGGATGTCTTCCAGCGCCACCTTGAACTCGAACTTGCCCCGGTCGATTTCCTTTTCGACCTGCTTCAGGCCCTTGACGATCGCGCGCGCGTCCTCGCGCGCGATGATGCCGCGCTCCGCCAGCATCCCGGCATGGGCGATCGAGCCGCGAATGTCCTGGCGGTACATCTTGCGGTCGAAGCCGATCGACGGGTTGATCTGTTCCATCACCGCGGCGGGGCCCGCGGCGAACCGCCCGCCCCACAGCGCGTTGGCCGCAGAACCGCCATGTTTTGCGGTATCCTTGCCGCCCTTGCGGGATTTCTTGCGGGGAACAGCAGTCATGGTGCCGATGCGCTGGGTCCGGTTGAGGGGTGGCGGTTTTATACGGGATCGGATCGCTTCTGTCGCCCCGATAAGCGCGGTTTTAACCTTATTTTTCGGGGTCTTGGCCGCCTTTTCTGCCTCCGGACCTGGGCCGGCGATGCCCGCCGCCTGGGCCGCCGAGGGGCCGCCGCTCAACGGCGAAATGCGCGATTTCGAGCTGGCCAAGACGCCCAAGCCCGCCCCGGTGCTGAACTTCACCGACATGGACGGCAAGGAGCTGAGCCTCGCCGACTTCAAGGGCAGGCTGGTGGTGATCAACCTGTGGGCCACGTGGTGCGCGCCCTGCGTCAAGGAAATGCCGTCGCTCAGCCGCATGAACGCGAAACTGCGCGAGCGTAACTTCGCGTTGCTGTCGATCTCGCAGGACCGCGGCGGGGCCAAGACCGTGACGCCGTTCCTGGAAAAGCTGGGCTTGAAAACCTTGCCCGCCTATCTCGATCCCAAGGGCGGCGTGCAGCGCGCGCTTGGGGTGCGCGGCCTGCCGACCACCATCGTGATCGACGGCCAGGGGCGCGAGCTCGGGCGCTTCGAGGGCGACGCCACCTGGGACGGGCCAGACGCGCTGGCGCTGCTCATGTATTTCCTGAAGCAGAACGGCGAGGGCGCCGACACCCGCCCGCCGCTGG
>JAHFPH010000041.1:22062-27503 GCA_023266845.1 Rhodospirillaceae bacterium | reverse complement strand
CCACGAATTCGCGCGCGCCCGGCTGGTTTCGGCCGTGGCCGCCACGGGCGAGCTCGACGAGATCCGCCTGGGGCTGCAATTCCGCCTGAACCCGGGCTGGAAGACCTATTGGCGGTCGCCCGGCGATGCCGGCCTGCCGGCGAAGATCGATTGGGCGGGCTCCGAGAATCTGGCCGCGGCCACGGTACTGTGGCCCATGCCCGAGCGTCACACGCTCCTAGGCATCGAAACTCTGGGCTACGAGAACGAAGTGCTGCTGCCGATCCTGGTGCGGCCCAAGACGCCGGGCCAGCCGGTCAGGCTGCGCGCCGCGGTCGATTACCTGGTATGCGAGAAAATCTGCGTGCCGGCCCATGCCGAGCTGAAGCTCGACCTGCCGGCCGGCGCCGCGACGCCTTCCACCTTCGTCGATCTGGTCGATCGCTGGCGCGCGAAGGTGCCGGGCGATCCCGCCGCCGCCGGTTTAACGGTCGAGCGCGTGGCGCTGGTCGGATCGGGCGAGCAGTCGCGGCTGGCCGTGTTGGTGGCGTCGCGCGAACCGCTGGCAGCGCCCGACCTGATCGTCGAAGGCCCGGCCGGCTATCGCTTCGGCCGCCCCAAGGCCGAGCGTGGCGCGGATGGAAGCGCGTTGCTGCTGGTGCCGGTGGCGACCGAGGGCGCGCTGCCGGCGGCGCTGGTCGGCACGGATGTCACGCTGACGGTGATCGACGGCGCGCGCGCGGCCGAAGTGAAGCACCGGATCGCCGCGGGCGGAGCGGGCGACGTTGCGCGGCTGACCGACGGCGCCAGCCTGGGCTGGATGCTGTTGGTGGCCCTTGCCGGCGGCTTGATCCTGAACCTGATGCCCTGCGTGCTGCCCGTGCTGTCGCTGAAGCTGATGGCGGTGGTTGCGCATGGCGGCGGCGGCCGGCGCGAGGTGCGCCTGGGATTTTTGAGCTCCGCCGCCGGCATCCTCGCATCCTTCCTGGTTCTGGCCCTGGGCGCGATCGGTTTGCGGCTGGCGGGGCTTTCGGTCGGCTGGGGCATCCAGTTCCAGCAGCCGGTTTTCGTCGCCGGCATGGCGGTGCTGCTGACCCTGTTCGCCTGCAATCTGTGGGGCTGGTTCGAGATTTCCGGTCCGCGCTGGGCTTTCGCCGCCGCCGAGACGGGGACGGCGACCCACGGCATGACAGGGCATTTTTTCACCGGCGCGCTGGCCACGTTGCTTGCTACTCCATGTTCCGCCCCGTTCCTCGGCACGGCCCTAGGCTTCGCGCTGGCGCGCGGGCCGGTCGAGATATCGGCGATATTCCTAGCCCTCGGCATCGGGTTGGCGCTGCCGTATCTGCTGGTCGCCGCCGTGCCGTCGCTCGCCACGCTCCTGCCCAGGTCGGGCAAATGGATGCTGCATCTGCGCGTCGTGCTCGGAGTCCTCTTGGCGCTGAGCGCGCTGTGGCTTGTGACCGTGCTGGCGGCGCAGCGCGGCGCGACGGCGGCGATCTACACCGCCGCGTTGCTGGTCGCGCTCGCCTCGATCTTGGGTTTGCGGACGAAATTACGCGCCCCTTTGCGCGCTGTTGCGCCGGCGGCGGTGCTCGCGCTGACGGTCGCAGCCGCGGCGCTGCCGAGCTTCATGTCCGCGTCGCCGGCCGGCGCGACGCGCTCCGCGGATCTGAAAAACTGGCGCAATTTCGACGAGGCTGCGATCCATTCGCTGGTGGCGCAGGGCCGCGTGGTGTTCGTGGACGTGACCGCCGATTGGTGCATCACCTGCCAGGCCAACAAAAGCTTCGTGCTGAACCGGGGCCAAGTGGCCGAGCGCCTCAGCGCCGGCGCCGTGATCGCCATGCGCGCGGACTGGACACGGCCCGACCCCGCGATCGCGCAGTACCTGTCGCGCTACGGCCGCTATGGCATTCCTTTCAACGTGGTCTATGGTCCGGGCGCGCCGTCGGGCATCGCCTTGCCCGAGCTTTTGACCAGCGATGCGGTCTTGAACGCATTGCAGCGCGCGAGCGATCTGGCGGCGGCCGGCGCCGGAAACGTCGCCACGCGGCCGTGAAGGACGCGCACCCCAACACGCGGCCCTGAGGCGCGTGCGCCCCTAGGGATTGCGCAAGGGCTGGAAACGGCGCTAGGCTTGCCTACATATGACGCGGGGGAAACCCCGCGTTCGTTTTCTGCAGGGCATTGGGATTCGGGAGGTTTCGATGGCTATCAAGGTTGGCGAGAAGATTCCGTCCATGGAGCTCAGCTTCAAGGGCGCCGACGGCATTCAGCAGATCAAGACCGACGACATCTTCAAGGGCAAGACGGTGGTGCTGTTCTCCGTGCCCGGGGCGTTCACGCCGACTTGCTCGGCCAAGCATCTGCCGGGTTTCGTGCAGAACGCCGACAAGATCAAGGCGAAGGGCGTGGCGCAGATCGTCTGCACCTCGGTCAACGATCCGTTCGTGATGGACGCTTGGGGCAAGGACCAGAAGGTCGCCGACAAGGTGTTCATGCTGCCGGACGGCAGCGCCAAGCTGGCGAAGGCCTTGGGCATGGAGCTGGACCTGGTGGGGCGCGGCCTTGGCGTGCGCGGCCAGCGCTATGCCATGGTGGTCAAGGACGGCGTGGTGAAAAGCCTGCATCTCGACGCGGCCGGCCAGTTCGACGTCTCCAGCGCCGAAAGCATCATGAAGGACCTGTAGGCCCAATTCGGCCGCGTTTGCCAAACCAAGGGCCTCGTTCCCGGCAAACCGGAGGCGGGGCCCTAAGTTCTTCAGCGGTCATTCGATCCGATTTGCTTCCAGCGCCTGCCTTGCCAGCGCGTCGGCGCGTTCGTTTTCGTCATGGCCGGAATGGCCGCGCACCCAATGCCAGTCGACTTGGTGCCGTACGGCCGCCGCTTCCAGGCGCCGCCACAGATCGACGTTCTTCACCGGTTTCTTGTCGGCGGTTTTCCAGCCCCTGGCCTTCCATGCGTGAATCCATCGCGTGATGCCGTCGCGCACGTAGGTGCTGTCGGTGCAAAGCCGCACGCGCGACGGGCGTTTCAGCGCCTCCAGCGCCGCGATCGCCGCCATCAGCTCCATGCGGTTGTTGGTGGTTGCGTCCTCCGCGCCGCTCAATTCCCGCTCTTCGCCGCGATAGCGCAGGATGGCGCCCCAGCCGCCGGGGCCGGGATTGCCGCTGCACGCCCCGTCGGTGAACGCCTCGACCACGTCTGCGTCGGCGCGGGTCATGCCGCGGTCAATCCAGGCCGTAGGCGCCGGGGCCGGTGACGGATTGGTGGAAGCGCAGTTTCTTGGCGTATTCCATCGGGTCCTTCGGCCGCACGAAGGCGCCCGAGGGATGGTTCAGCCAGTCGTAGAGCCGCGTCAACAGAAAGCGCAGCGCGCTGCCGCGCGCCAGCAACGGCAGGGCGGCGATCTCGGCGGGAGTTATCGGACGTTTCGCGCGATAGGCCTGCAGCATCAGCCGCGCCTTGGTGACGTTGAAATCGCCCTCGCGCTCGAAGCACCAGGCGTTGAGGCAGATCGCCAGCTCGTAGGCGAAGAAATCGTTGCACGCGAAATAGAAATCGATCACCCCCGAGAGGCGTTCGCCCAGGAAAAACACGTTGTCGGGAAACAGATCGGCGTGGATCACGCCCGCGGGCAGGTCTTTCGGCCAACGCGCGCTCAAGAATTCCAGCTCGTCGCGAATCAGCGGAGCGAGGAAGTCGTTCACCTCGCCCGCGCGCGGCGCACAAGCATTGACCAGCTTGCGCCAGCCCGCGAGCGACAGGTCGTTGGCGCGCGTCATGGGGAAGCTCGATCCGGCCAGGTGCATGCGAGCCATGGCGTCGCCCAGCAGGCGGCAATGCGTCGGGTTCGCTTGGCGCGGCCACATGCCGTCCAGGAACGTGATGATCGCCGCCGGCCGCCCGCACAGCGACCGCAGCGCCCGGCCGTCGCGCCCGCGCACCGGCGTGGGGCAGACGAAGCCCGTGCGCGCCAGATGCTCCATGAAGCCCAGGAAGAACGGTAGGTCCTCGCGCTTCACGCGCTTTTCATAGATCGTCAGGATGTAGGACGCGCGCTCCGTGCGCATCAGATAGTTCGAATTCTCGACGCCCTCGGCGATGCCCTTGCAGCTCGTCACCGTGCCGATGTCGTACTCGGCGACGAATTTGGCCAGGTCGTCGTCGCTGATTTCGGTATAGACGGCCATGAGCCGGCCTTCAGTCCGCCGATTCGACGGCGGACGGCGATTCGGCCTGCCGGCGGCGGGGCGGACGCCCTTGTGCGAACATGACCCAGACCCTAATGTCGCCCGAATTGGCGTTCAAGAAACGGCGCGCGGGCGACACTAGCCGCCGCGCGCCATAAAGGAAAGGGTGACATGTCCGCTCCCGTCGTCGCGCAGAAGGCGCCTTTCGGCGTCAAGGTCGAGGCCGGCAAGACCTATTGGTGGTGCGTCTGCGGGCGTAGCCAGAAGCAGCCGTTTTGCGACGGCTCGCACAAGGGCTCCGAGTTCCAGCCCCTGCAATACACCGCCGCCAAGACCGATACCGCGTGGTTCTGCGGCTGCAAGACAACCGGCACCAAGCCGCTGTGCGACGGCTCGCACAAAAAGCTGTAGCGCCGGCATGGCCTGCAAGCGCCTGATCCATCGGACCCTCCTGCGAAGCGCGGCGGCGCTTGCGTTGATCGCGGGATGCGCCGACCCGCTTTCCGCGGCCGAGGATGTCTGCCCCGATATCGGCCTGGTGCCCGAGCTGACGCGCCTGACCAAGTTCAAGGACGGGCCGGGCCGCACGTACGACGATGTGCGCTACGACGTCATCATCCGCCAGCTTTCCGAGCCGATCTGCCGCGAGAAGGACCGGCGCGTCAGCGTGGCGATGCTGGTGAATTTCGACGCGCTGCGCGGCCGCGCCGACCCGGGCGGGCGGGTGCAGTTCACTTATTTCGTCGCCATCATGCATCGCGTCACGCACGAGATCATCACCAAGCAGGAGTTCCCGGTCGCGTTCGATTTTCCGCAAGGGCGCGGCGGCGTGGTGATCGAGGAAGAGCTGGAACAGATTACGTTCCCCCTCGCCAAGGAAGAACAGCCGATCTATTACGCCATCCTCATCGGCCTGCAGCTCGACGAAGAGCAGCTCGCCTACAATCGCCAGCGGCGCGGCGAGCAGCCCGAGCCGCCGGGCGCGGCGGCGCAACGCAATCAATTGCCGGCGCTGCCGACCCTGCCCACCGGACTGCCGGGGAGCGCGCCACCGGGACAGGCGCCGGCCCCGGCGCAGGCCGCGCCGAAATCCACCCTGCCGACACTGCCGCAGCCCAAAGCGAACTAGGCGGCGGCGCGTGGCGGTCGGCGTAACGCGGCTCGACGACACGTCCTTCATGTACAAAGAGCTTTAGCGCCCGACGCAGGCGCGGTAGCGGGCTGGCTGGTAACGGTAGCGGTTGTAGCAGCCGATCACCAGCGCG
>JAHFPH010000041.1:0-21962 GCA_023266845.1 Rhodospirillaceae bacterium | reverse complement strand
GCGCGGCGCGGCGCCGGAAAGGCAAGTCAAATACAGCGATTTCTGTTTCTGCTCGCTGTAGAAATTCCGGCAGCCGTCGCGCAACGCGTGTTGCTGCGCCGAGGCGGCTTCTGCTTCGCCGACCGCGATGAGCAGCGCCGCGGTGGCCGCGGCGCCGCCGCAAGCCAGCCCTCCCAGTCCCGGCCATCGTTTCTGTACCGGCATGATCGGGGAGTGTAGCCGGACTCGGCTGGAAAATAGACTCCGCCCCCTCCGTCAGCGTCCTACGCACTGCCTGAGCTTGTCGGGCACGTTGCGATAGCGCGCGTAGCAGCCCTCGATCAGCGCGTCGTTGCTGCGTGGGCCCTTGCCCGCCACGCAGTCCTGATATTTCTCTTTCTGCGTCTTCTCGTTGTAGTGCTTCTTGCAGCCGTCGCGCAGCGCGTTTTCCTGGACGGTCGCGGCGACGGCGCCCGCGCAAAGCGCAAGGCCGGTAACAAGCGAAACGAAATGGATGACCCGATGCGCCATGCGGCCCTGGGCCGGCATCAATGCAGCTTCGCCGGCAGTTCCTTGATCGCGGCCTCGACCAGCGCCGCGCCCCTGGGGCCTTTCAGCGACTCGGTCACGATGCCGCGCGCCGCGGCGATGGCGATATCGACGGCCTGGTTGCGCACGTCGCGCCGTGCGGCGGCCTCGGCCTGGGCGATCTTGTCCAGCGTCTGCTGTTCGCGGCGCTTGAGGGTGGCGTCCAGCGCCGCCGAGGATTCCGCCGCGATGCGCTCGGCCTCGTTGCGCGCGCGCGCCACGATCGCCGCCGCCTCGCCGAGCGCCTCCTGATGCTTGCGCCTGTAGGTCTCCAGCAACGCCTTGGCCTCGGTGCGCAGTTTTTCGGCCTCGGCGATTTCGTTGCGGATCTTCTCCGCCCGCGCGTCGAGTTGGCCGGTGATGCCGCGCGACAGCGGCTTCCATGTCGCCACGATGAAGATAACGAAACCGACCGCGGCCCACAACGCGGGATTGTGAAGGTCGAACACCGCCTTACCCGCGCCCGCGCAGGGCGACATCGACCGCCTGGCGCACCGTGGCCTGCGGCACGTCGCCGCCGACCAGGCGGCCCACCACGGCGGCGGTCACGTCGCCCGCGACCGTCGCGAGTTCGCCCAGCGCCTTGTTGCGCGCCGCCGCGATGCGCTGCTCCGCCGCGTCGCTTCGTTCTTTCAGGACCGCGGCGAAATCGGCCTGGCGCGCAGCCGCCACTTGGCTTGCCTTCAGCGTGGCCTCCTGGATCGCCGCATTGGCCTTAGCCCTGGCTTCGGCCATCGCCTTGTCATAGGCCGCGAGCGCCGCTTCCGCCTCGGCCTTCAACTTCTCCGCCGCCCGCACGTCGCCTGCGATCTTGTCCTGGCGCGCGTCCAGCACGCGCTTGACCTGGGGCAGCGCCACCCAGGCCATCATCGCGTACAGGAACACGAAGGTGATGACCAGCCACACGAGCTGCGGCGCGAAATCGGGGAAGTGAAGTTGCGGCATGGCGCGTCGTCCGCGATCCTTCCGGCTGTCCGCGACTTAGAACACGAACAGCAGCAGCATCGCGATGACCAGCGCGAACAGCGCGATCGCCTCGGTCAGCGCGAAGCCCAGCAGCACGTTGGCGAACACCTTCGGCGCCGCGGCCGGGTTGCGCAGCGCGCCCGACACGAAATTGCCGAAGATGTTGCCGATGCCGATGCCCACGCCCGCGAGAGCGATGGTGGCAAGGCCGGCGCCGATCAGCTTGGCGGCTTCAGGTCCCATGATACGAAGTCCTTTCGGTTGATGTCTTGTTGATAGGGTCGAAACGTTGCGTCGCTCTAGTGGTGCATGTGCACCGCGTCGTTCAGGTAGATGCAAGTCAATATCGCGAACACATAGGCCTGCAGGAAGGCGATCAGGATTTCCAGGCCCGTCAGCGCCACGACGAAGGCGAGCGGCGCCCAGCCGAGCAGCGCGCCCAGCGCGACCACGAAACCCGCGAACACCTTCAGCATCGTATGGCCGGCCAGCATATTGGCGAACAGCCGCACCGACAGGCTGACCGGACGGATCAGGTACGACAGCAGCTCGATAGGAATCAGCAAGATCAACAGAAACCATGGCACGCCCGAGGGCACGAACAGCTTCAGGTAATGCAGCCCATGCAGCGAGAAGCCGATGATGGTGACGCCGATGAACACCACGATGGCGAGGGCAAAGGTAACGGCGATGTGGCTGGTGGTGGTGAACGAGAATGGCACCATGCCCAGCAGGTTGGCGAACAGGATGAACATGAACAGGGTGAAGACGAACGGGAAGAAGACCATGCCTTCCTTGCCCACGTTCTCCTGCAGCATGTTGGCGACGAATTCATAGGCCATCTCGGCCGTGGATTGCAGGCGGCCCGGCACCAGCGCCTGGCGGCGCATGCCATAGAGCATCAATAGGGCGACCAGCATGGTCGCGATCACCATGCAGAGCGCCGAGTTGGTGAACGACGCGTCGATCCCGCCCAGCTTGATCGGCACGATGCGATGGATTTGGAACTGCTCAAGCGGATTATGCGCTTCGGCCACGGTCGCGATCCCCAACTCGACTGCCCAGTCGACTAGCTCTTGTTTCCGTCCTGCTCGGGCGCGTTGATCGCGCGCGCCGTGCGGACCACGTTCAGCATCCCGGCGGCCGCGCCCAGCACGAAGAACAGCAGCATCAGAAACGGCCGCGTGTTCAGCCAGCCGTCCAGAAACCAACCGATCCCGCCGCCCACCGCCAATCCGGCCGCCAGTTCCACGCCCGCGCGGACCGCCAGTCCCATCGCGGAGGAGGAAGCGGCAGACTCGCCGCCGTGCCCGTCCTTGGTCCCGTCCTTTTCCAGACCCGTGCGTCCGCGCAGGCTCGCAAGCCGCGCCTCAAGGTCCTTGAGGGACGGGGGAGGAGGATCGGCGGTCATTGGCTGATCATAATGCGCCCGGCCCGCGCCGCGTTTCACCCCCCGAAAGCTTAAGCGCGGCGGGCGCACCATAGGGAGGCGTCCTGGGGACTGTCAAGGCTGCAGCGGGTGTGGCAACACGTTGAAACAATGTAGGAAATCGACATTGAAATGGCGTCGGTGACACCAATCCTCATGCTTCGACAGGCTCAGCATGAGGGTTTTTAATTTCATCGCCAATCCTAGATTTACCGACGCCTCATCCTGAGCATGTCGAAGGATGAGGCTACGCGCCGCCGGAGACGGCGCGCTACGCCGTCTGGCGCATTCTGGCCGCGGCTTCGAGGTCTACCGACACCAGCTTCGACACGCCGCGCTCCATCATGGTCACGCCGAACAGCCGGTCCATCCGCGCCATGGTGATGCGGTGGTGGGTGATGATCAGGAACCGGGTCTGCGAGCCGTGCGCGATCTCGCCCACCAGCTTGCAGAAGCGCTCGACATTGGCGTCGTCCAGCGGCGCGTCCACCTCGTCCAGCACGCAGATCGGCGCCGGATTGGTGAGAAAGACCGCAAACAGCAGGGCGATCGCGGTCAACGCGCGCTCGCCGCCCGACAGCTGCGTCAGCACGCCGATCTTCTTGCCCGGCGGGCTCGCCATGATCTCCAGGCCGGCCTGCAGCGGATCCTCGCTCTCGGTCAGCGTCAGATAGGCGCGGCCGCCGCCGAACAGCCGCGTGAACAGCTCCTGGAAATGCTTGTTCACCAGCTCGAACGAGGCCAGCAAGCGCTCGCGGCCTTCCTTGTTCAATTGCATGATGCCCTGGCGCAGCCGGGCGATGGCCGCGATCAGGTCCTCGCGCTCCGTGCGCATGCCGGTGATCTGCTGCTCCATCTCCGCCGCCTCTTCCTCGGCGCGCAGATTGACCGGGCCCATGTTGTCGCGCTCGCGCACCAGGCGCTCGAGCTTAAGCTCCGCTTCCTCGGCCGTGGGCAGTTCCTCGTCGGCCTCTAGGCCGGCGGCGGTCAGGATGTCCTCGGGCTCGCAGTCGAACTTTTCGCGGATGCGCTCGGCCACGCCGGCGACGGCCTGTTCGGCTTGGGCGACGGCGGCTTCGGCGCGCACGCGGTCCTCGCGCGCCTGGCCCAGGGTTTGTTCGGCCGCTTTCAGCTCCTTGTCGGCCTCGGCCAGGCGCTGCTCGGCTTCGGCTAGGCGGTCGGCGGCCGCGCGCCGTTTGGTTTCCGACACGGCGATTGCTTCCATCAACGCCGCGCGGCGCTTGGCGATTTCCTGCGGCAGGGTCGCCAGGCGCTCGAGCTCCCCGGTCAGGGAATTTTGCCGTTCCAGCAGCGTCGTGCGCTGCGCCTGCGCGCCGTCGAGCCGCGTGGTCCAGGCGCGCGCCTCGGCGGCGATCGTCTCCATGCGCTGGCGGCGCGCCAAGGCTTCGGCCAAGAGCCGGTCGAGCGCCGCCTTCGCTTCGGCGAGCCGCATGCGCGTCTCGGCCAGCGCGGTCCGGCGCATGGCGATCTCCTCGCGCGCCTGGGTCAGGTCGGCCAGGCCGGCAATCGCGGCTCTAGCGTCGCTTTGCTGCTTGCGCGCTTCGCTCAGTTCCGCGCCGGCGCGCTCCACCGCCTCGGCCAGGGCGGCGCGCTTGGTGGAATGGGCCGCGGCGTGGCGGCCAAGCTCGGCCTGGCGCTCGCGCGCCGCGGTCAATCCCGCGAACGCGGCGGCCACCGCGTCGCGCGCCGCGCGTTCGGCTGCGAGCCTGCGCCGCGTCTCCGCCTTGGCGGCGTTGAGCAGGTCTTCCGCCACGGCCACCGCGCGGTCGGCCGCTTCGCGCTCGACCGCGACCTCGCGCAGGCGGTTGCGCTGCTTCAGCCGTGTGGCGGCGGCGCTGGCGGCATCGGCCGCGTGGCTGTAACCGTCCCAGCGCCACAGCGCGCCCTCGCGGCTGACCAAGCGCTGGCCGGGTTTAAGCTCGGATTGCAGCGCGCGCCCCAGCGCCACGCCGGCGACCACGCCGATCTGCTCCAGGCGGCGGCTGAGCGCCTCGGGGCCGCGCACATGCTGGGCCAGGGCCGGAACGCCGCCGGGCAGGCCGGGGGCCGCAGCCAAAGGCGGCAGGGTGCGCCAGTGCATCGGCGCGGCCTCGTCGGCCGGCGCGGACAGATCGTCGCCGAGCGCGGCGCCCAGCGCGGCTTCATAGCCCGGGGCCACGGTCACGGCATCGATTACCGGCGGCCAAAGCCCTTCCTCCTTGATGCCGAGGATATCGACCAGCGCCTGCTCCTCGGCCGCGAGCTTGGTGCGCTTGGACGATGCGGCCTGGGCCGCCTCGCCCAGGTGCGCTTCGGCGCCGCGCGCCTCGCCCAGGGCTGCGTCGGCCGCTTCGCCCGAATTGCGCGCCTCGGTCAGCGCCGCTTCGGCCGCGCCGGCGGTCTTGGTCGCCTCGTCCAGCTCGGCGTGGACCTTTTCCTCGGCGGCCAGCGCCTCGGCGTCGCGCTGCAACGCGTCCAGCCGCACGGTGAAGCGCGCCACGCGCTCCGTCAGCTCCTGGGCGCGGCGCTCGAGGTCCGCGCGGCGCGCTTCGCCCGCCGCCACGTCCTCGGTCAGCTTGGTCAGCGTCGCGTCCTCGGCGGCGGCTTTTTCCCCGATCGTTCTCAAGGCCTCGCCGGTCGCGGCCTCGGCCTGCGCTTCGCCCAGTTTCTCGGCTTCCAGCGATCCGCGCTCGGCGTCGAGGCGCGCGATCGCCTGCTCGCCGTCGGCGATCTGTTCCTCCTCGCGCGCCAGGTCGCCGCCCACCTGTTCCTGGCGGCGGCGGTTTTCCTCCTGCGCCGAGGCGACGCGCGCCTCTTCGGCGTCGAGCTCCCCGCGCGCGAGCGTCAGGCGTTGCAGCTCGGCGGCGGCGGCGGCCTCGGCCTGGCGCAGCGCCGGCATGCCGGCGGCGATATCGGCTTGAACGCCGGCGGCATGCGCGGCCATTTGCGTCAGCTCGGCGACCAGCCCGACCGCTTCCTTCAGCTTTTCCTGCTGCTGGGCGACCGCCGCGCGCGCCTCGGCGACGCGGTGATGGAACAGCACCGCTTCGTTGCGCCTGATATGGCCGCTGATGTTGCGATAACGGTTGGCTTGGCGCGCCTGGCGCTTGATGTTCTGCAACTGGCCGTCCAGCGCGGTCAGCACGTCGTCCAGCCGGGTCAAGTTGGCTTCGGCGGCCTTGAGCCGCAGCTCGGCTTCGTGCCGGCGCGAATGCAGGCCGGTGATGCCCGCGGCCTCTTCCAGCAGCAGGCGGCGCTCCACCGGCTTGGCGCTGATCAGGGCGCCGACGCGGTCCTGGCTGACCATGGCGGTGGAATGCGCGCCGGTGGCCTGGTCGGCGAACAGCAGTTGCACGTCGCGCGCGCGCACCTCGCGGCCGTTGATGCGATAGCCCGATCCCTCGCCGCGGTCGATGCGGCGGGAGATTTCAAGCTCGTCCGCGTCGTTGAACGCGGCCGGCGCCTTGCGGTCGGCATTGTCGAGCGCGAGGATCACCTCGGCGATGTTGCGCGACGGGCGGTCGGCCGTGCCGCCGAAGATCACGTCGTCCATCTCGCCGCCGCGCATCCGCCGCGCGCTGGTTTCGCCCATCACCCAGCGCAGCGCCTCGACCAGGTTCGATTTGCCGCAGCCGTTCGGGCCGACCACGCCGGTCAGGCCCGGCTCGATCTTGAGCTCGGTGGGTTCGACGAAGGATTTGAAGCCGGTCAGACGCAGACGGTTGAAATGCACGGATGCTCCAGCCCTGGTTGTTGCGTTCGCGCCGCCGGCCTCACGACGCCGGCAGTTTTTTCTTGATGATCTGGGCGAAAACGTCGAACGGCTGCGAGCCGCCAACCTTTTCGCCGTTGATGAAGAACGTCGGCGTGGAATCGACGCCGAATTTCTGCGCCGCCTCCAGCCGCTTGTTCAACATCGCCGTTTCCATATCTTTATCGGCGATGCATTTGTCGAACGCCTCTTGCGACATCCCGCCCAACTTGGCGATGCGCGCCAGGCCCGGCTTGAAGTCCTGTTCGCGCGTCCAAGCGTCCATGTTTTTGTACAGCACGCCGATATAGCTGTAGAACTTTTCCTTGCCGCCGCAGCGCGCCATCATCGCCGCGCGCAGGCCCGCCTGATCGAACGGGAAGTCGCGGAACACCAGCTTGGCCTTGCCGGTGTCGATGAACTCGGCCTTGATCTTGGGCAGGGTGTCGTTGTGGAACGCCATGCAATGCGGGCAGGTGAGCGAGGCGTACTCGACGATGATGACCTTGGCGTCGGGCGAGCCCAGCACCATGTCGTCGGCCGCGATCTCGGGCCCGGCGGCTTGCGCGGTCTCAGGCCCCGGCGCCGCCGCGCGCGGGGGTGCTGCAAGCGGCGCCGATCCGGTGCTGGTGTCGTTCTGGCCGAAATACCAGTAACCGGCCCCGCCGCCGGCGATGACGGCAACGGTAGCAATGGCGATCAAGCCCCAAGAGGAACGCACGAGTCACCCTCCATCTGGTTGAGCAATCTACATTTTCGCTTCCGCGCTTCAAGGCGACGCGGCGGAAACCCACGATTTACAAGGGGATTTTTGGCTTTTCCGTGGCTAGGGGCGGGATTTGCCGATGACCACCCGTCCCAGGCCCGCCAGCGCATCACGCAAGGATTCGTCGCCAACCCCTTCCAATTGCCGGAAAAGTGCGCGCTCCTCGGCCATGCCCGGGCGGCGAATCGGCTGGACCGCGAAACTCTGCCCGCGCTTGGGGTTAGGCGGTGGTCCCTGGCGCAATTTCAGGCGCTTGACCGCTCGGTAGCCGAAATGGGCGTTGATGCGTTCCAGAATGCGCGGTTCCAGGTGCTGCAACTCCACCGCCGCCGCGCTGTCCACCCGCAATTCCAGGATCGCCGCTTCGTCTTCGTCTTCCGGCGCTGTTCGGTCGCGGATCAGGCGGATAGGCGCGGTCGAGGCCGCCAGTTCCGGCCCCATGATCGCTTCCCATTGCCCCAACACCGCCGCCAGCGCGGCGCCACGCTTGCCTAGGGCCGCGCGGGTCACCGCGGGAATGGTGGCCGCCAAGGGCCGCATCCTGGCTTGCCGGTCGCTCAATAACTCGGTCCTTCGTTATAGTCCCGCGTATTGTACGCGCATTCTACTCATGGGTTCGGCCGCAGGCGAATGCAAGCTTCCAAACCTAGCGCGATCGTGAAAGCGGTCCTCGGCTGGTACGACCGGCACCGCCGGGCGCTGCCCTGGCGCGCGCCGCAAGGGGCGCGGCCCGATCCGTACCATGTTTGGCTCAGCGAGATCATGCTGCAGCAGACCACGGTTCCAACGGTCGGCCGGCGCTTCGGTCGGTTCCTGGAACGCTGGCCCGCGCTCGGCGACTTGGCGGCAGCCGGCCTAGACGACGTGCTGCATGAATGGCAGGGCCTGGGCTATTACGCCCGCGCGCGCAATCTGCACGCCTGCGCCCGCCAAATCATGCGCGATCACGGCGGGCGCTTTCCCGAGGACGCGGTAGAGCTGCGCGCCTTGCCGGGCATCGGCGATTACACCGCGGCGGCGATCGCGGCGATCGCCTTCGGCCGCAAGGCGACGGTGGTGGATGGAAATGTCGAGCGCGTGGTGGCGCGGCTCTACGCGATCGAGCAACCACTGCCCGGCGCCAAAACAGCGATCCGCGCTAGGGCCGCGCTGCTGACGCCGCAAGACCGGCCCGGCGATTTCGCGCAAGGGATGATGGATCTGGGCGCCGCGATTTGCGTGCCGGGCCGGCCGCGCTGCGACCTTTGCCCCATTTCCCGCCGGTGCGCGGCGTACGCGAAAGGCATCGCCGAAACACTGCCCGCGCGCGCGGCGAAAAAACCGAAGCCGACGCGCACAGGCGTGGCCTTCTGGATCGAACGGCCGGACGGGGCGGTGCTGTTGCGCCGGCGGCCGGAAAACGGCCTGCTTGGCGGCATGATGGAGCTGCCCTCGACCGAGTGGCGGGAAAAACCGGCCGGCGCGAAGCGCGCGACCAGGGCCACGCCGGTCGCCGCGCGATTCCGGCCCGTGGATGGCACGGTGCGGCACGAGTTCACGCATTTCAAGCTGGAACTGAGCGTTCTGCTGGGCCGCGCCTCGTCCGGCGCACAGGCGCCCAAAGGCGCCCTATGGTGCCCGGTCGATCGTCTGGGTGAGTACGCGCTGCCGACAGTGATGAAAAAGCTGGTGCGCCACGCCCTGTCGGCACGCGGCGCACCGCTCGATCGACCGGTCCGGTCTCAATACCAGTACGGCAGGACTTCCAGTATGTAGCCGTCGGTGGCGCGGACCGCGACCGACACGGCCTGGCCTTTATTGTCGTAGGCGCGGACGTGATAGATCGCGCGGCGGTCGTCGAAGCGCCAGTCGCGGATGTTGCTGAAGCCCTGCTTGCGCAAGCCGCCCCGGATCTCGGTCTCCGACATCACCGGCACGTTGACCGGAACACGGACCTGCGCGTAGCCGGGCCCGTGGACTGGGTCGTAGACCGGCACATAGGCCCTGGTCGTCACCACGGGCGGCGGCTTGGCCGGGAACTGGATGATCTGCCCGCCGGGGCCGTAATCCGTCGATCCAAGATCGCGCTCGGCCTGCGCGGCGCGGTCCTGCGCTTGCTGTTGCTGGTCGTTGAAGTCGCCGCCTTCCGCCAGCGCGGGCAGGGCGAGCGCGCCGCTCAGGCACAGCGACAGCAGCGCGGAGCGAAGCAGTTTTTCGGTCATGGTCGCCTCCCGTTCGTCCAAGGATCGACTACCAAGCCAACGGCCGGACCTCGATCGCGTAGCCGGTCGCGGCCGAGGCGAGGATGTAAACCCGGCGGCCCCATTGGTCGTTGGCGCGGGCGCGGTAGTGGCGGCCGTCGAAATGCAGATGGTCGATGTTGTGGAAACCCTGCTCGTGCAGGCGGCGTTTCACCGCGCGCTCGGGCAGCACCGCCGGCGCGTAGACCACGCGCGGCGCGGGCGCCGGCACGTAGACCGGCGGGGCGTAGTAATGCGGCCGCGAGCCGCCGTCGAGTTGATGGGGGCCGTTGTTGTCCCAATAGCGATCGGCCAGCGCCGGCGTCGCAGCCAGGCCGACCAGGCAGAGGGACAGCAAGGCGGGACGGATGGTATTGAACATGGCTTCCTCCCTTTCCGATGCTTTTTTCACGCCCCGGGTCGGTCCCTCCTGCGGCCGGGTCGCGGTGTTTTCGCGGGTAAGAATCGCTTAAGGGGACTGAACGCAAGCTGAACGGCCGAGCCGCGGTAATCAGTGTTAAGTGTCTAGAGTCAAAGGATATTCATTTGAGGTTCAGGCTTGTATGATAGGCCCTAAGACATGCGCGCCATCGTATCCTTAAGCCTAGTGCTTGCCGCGCTCACCGCTGTCGTGGCGGCGGGCGATGCCGCGCGCGCGGGCGGATATGCTGCGCCCGGCATCGGCCCCATCGCCCATGCCGGGCCCGCGGTCACGGTGCAGCAAGGATTGCTGCCGCTGGATCGCATTCTGCCGGTCGTGCATCGCGCCGTACCGGGCCGCGTGCTGGACGTGCAGGTGGTGGGCGCGGCCTATCGCGTGAAAGTGTTGACGCCGAACGGCCGGGTCGCCCATGTGATGGTCGACGGCCGCAGCGGCCAGATCCTGCGCGTCGAATAGCGGCGGCGCGGCGAAGCAGGGATTAAAGATGCGCATATTGGTAATCGAAGACGATCCCGACCTGTCGCGGCAGATGAAGGCGGCGCTGACGGGCGCCGGCTACGCCGTCGACCATGCCGGCGACGGCGAGGAAGGCCACTATCTGGGCGACACCGAGCCGTACGACGCCGTGGTGCTGGACCTGGGCCTGCCGGTGATGGACGGCGCCTCGGTCTTGCGCAATTGGCGCCAGGCCGGCAAGACCATGCCGGTGCTGATCCTGACCGCGCGCGACGGGTGGAGCGAGAAGGTGTCGGGCTTCGATGCCGGGGCCGACGACTACGTCACCAAGCCGTTCCGCATGGAAGAATTGCTGGCGCGGTTGCGCGCGCTGATCCGCCGCGCCGCCGGCCACGCCACGCCCGTCATGGAATGCGGGCCGGTGAAGCTCGACACCGCCACCAGCCGGGTCGAGGTCGGCGGCCAGACCGTCAAGCTGACGGCGCAGGAATTCAAGGTGCTGGCCTATCTGATGCACCACCGCGACAAGGTCGTGTCGCGCACGCAACTGACCGAGCATATCTACGACCAGGACTTCGACCGCGACTCGAACACGATCGAGGTATTCATCGGCCGCCTGCGCAAGAAGCTGGGCGTGGACGTGATCGAGACGGTGCGCGGGCTCGGCTATCGCCTCAGCGAGCCGGCGGCGGGCGGACCCAGCGCCGGATGAACTTCGAGCGCATCTCCGGCTGGTGGCGGGCCGGCCTGGGGATGAAAGGGCGCTCGCTCGCCTTTCGCCTGGTTCTTCTATCCACCCTTTGGATCTTCGCGGCGCTTCTGGCCGGCTCGGTGATGCTGACCGGCCTGTTCCGCGACTATGTCGAGCGCAATTTCGACGCGCGGCTGGAAGTTCTGCTGGACGGGCTGGTCGCGCTCAGCGAGATCGAATACGGGCAGCTGGTGCTGTCGCGCGCGGCGGGTGAGCCGCGCTTCGAAGTGCCCTATTCGGGCTGGTACTGGCAGATCGCCGACCGCGACGGGGTGGTGCAGCGCTCGCGCTCGCTGTGGGACCGGGCGCTGAAGCCCGTGCGCGGCGACGGCACGACGGTGCTGCGCTACAACGCCGAGGGGCCGCAGAACCAGCAATTGCGCGCGGTCGAACGCTCGATCCAGCTTCCGGGATCGGCCAGCACGTTCTTCTATCAGGTGGCCGGCGACCGCAGCGAGGCCCTTGCCGACATCCAGGAATTCGAAAGCACGCTGGGCTGGGCGCTGGGGGCGCTGGGCTCGGGCCTGCTGGTCGCGGTGCTGCTGCAAGTGCGCCTGGGCCTAAGGCCGCTTAGGCGCATCGGCCACGCGCTGGGCGAGATCCGCTCGGGCCGCACCGAGCGCCTGGTCGGCGATTTTCCGCGGGAGGTCATGCCGCTGGCCGACGAGCTGAACCAGTTGCTCGATCACAACGCCGAGGTGGTGCGCCGCGCGCGCACCCATGTCGGCAACCTGGCGCATGCGCTGAAAACCCCGGTGGCGGTCCTAAGCAACGAGGCCGACGCATCCGGCGACAATCACCTGGCCGAGGTGGTGCGCCGGCAGGCGGGGCTGATGCGCCGGCTGGTCGATCACCACATGGGCCGCGCGCGCGCGGCGGCGTCGGGCAACGTGCTGGGCGCGCGCACCGATCTCAGGCCCGTGATCGAGGCGTTGTGCCGCACGCTGGAGCGCATCCACGCCGACCGGCATATCGGCGTCGACTACGAATGTCCGGAAGGCGTCGCGTTCCGCGGCGAGCGGCACGATTTCGAGGACCTTTTGGGCAACCTGGTCGACAACGGCTGCAAATGGGCGCGCCGCCAGGTGTTCGTGAAGGCGGAAAACCGGGACGGCATGATCGTCATCACCGTGGACGACGACGGGCCGGGCCTGCCGGCCGACAAGCGCGCCGAGGTGTTCCAGCGCGGCACGCGGCTCGACGAATCCACGCCCGGCACCGGCCTCGGCCTGTCGATCGTGCGTGACGTGGCGGGGCTTTACGGCGGCGACATCCAGCTCGACGACTCGCCGCTCGGCGGCCTGCGCGCGATCCTGACGCTGCCGGGGTTTTGAAAGCGGCCGTTCGCCGCTTCCATTCGGATGGTGCCGCGGAAGCCGCCGAGACAATGGCACGACGCCGTAGTCGCGCGCGCATCGGGCGAGACCGTGCCAGCGCATCAACGCCGAACCGGTATTTCCGAGACTGTCCGCCAACCGGACATATCGCAGACATGACGTAAACGACGCGAATGACCCAGAGCAGAAATTCGACTGGTGCATTTTCGGCGTAACCGGCGCGTCTCATTCTCCGATTTTACCGGCGGCAAGGGTGTGATCCACACAGCTTTCGATATGTTTGGTTAACAATCGCACGGCTGAACGTGAGTCGCGTTTCAATGCGAAGTCCAACAAATCGCGGTGTTCGCCCGCGACGGTTTCGCCGCGAAAGGTCATCGCAATCATCAGATACCGCTGGTACTTGTCGCAGATTGCGGCATGGGCCTCGAGCAGAGACCTTGAGCCGCATGCGGAAATGAGAGCCCGATGGAATTCCCAGTCGTAACGCTTCCACGTTTCATTTTCAGCAGAGTCGCCGGCAATCAGGCGCTTTTCCATTGTTGAAAGCTTGTGGTGAGCGGATACGACGCGCCCTTCCCATTCCATGTCTCCGGCAGCGAACGATCGCTCCAAAGCGTGGCATTCCAGCAGCAGCCGCATCGCTGCAACCTCCTTCAGATTGCCGGCCGAAACCGGGGCTACTTCAAATCCTCGATGGCCTTCAGCGACCACCAAGCCTTCGGAAGCGAGGCGGTTCAGAAGTTCGCGCAGGGTGCTAACGCTTGTGCCGTAATCTTCCCGTAAACGATCGAGCCGTAGCTTCTCGGTCGGCGCAAGCTTGCCGAAAATGATGTCCATACGAATCCGCCGATAGGACCTCTCACCGATGGAATCGCTACCCGTCGTTTTTGCTTGCATGACATTGAGCTCCCAATCTCCGATCAAAGTCAAAATATCATATGTTTTAAATAATCTCATATGAAAACTCAATTGCCTATTGAAGGGAGTTTTACCCATCGTAATTATGGGCCTCGCATCTCGAATGAGGGCGCTGAAACGAGGGAGGAGTCTATATGACCGTTCGAATCAACCGCCGTACGTTTGTGGCAGCAGCCGCGAGTGCATTCGGCGTCGCAGCGACGCACACGAGCTACGGTCAAACGAAGCCGAAGCTGCGATTCAGTTGCGCGTTTCCTGAAACCGATCTTCGCGCCGAAGGCTTTAAAGCGCTCGCCGCGGCGATGAAGGACGATTTCGAGCTCGAGCCGTACTGGTTTAACTCGCTGTTCAAACAGGGGACCGAGCTCGTCGCCCTTCAGCGTGACAATCTCGAACTCTGCAACTTGGCGCCGGCCGACATCTCGAAGCAAATTCCGGCTTGGTCGCTAATGACGTCGGCCTATCTGTTCCGCGACTACGATCATCTCAACAAGACGTTTAAGAGCGATGTCGGCAAGGACTTCATCAAGATGGCGCGGGACCAGCTTGGCATCGAGGTGGTTCGTCCGGTCTACTTTGGGTCGCGCAACGTCAATCTGAGGACTTCCAAGAAGATCAACACGCCTGCGGATCTGGCCGGTGTCAAGCTGCGCATGCCGCCGGGCGAATTCTGGCAGTTCCTCGGCGAATCCATCGGAGTGAATCCGACGCCAGTTGCGTTCGCGGAGCTTTATACGGCGTTGCAGACCGGCACGGTCGACGGTCAGGACAACCCCGCCGTTTTGACCAAAAACCAGAAGTTCTACGAGGTTACGTCGCAATACATCCTCACAGGGCATGTGATCGGCTACGACGTACTAACCGTATCGAAGAAAGCGTGGGACGGACTTGGCTCGGCGAAGCAAGCCAAGTTCCGGGCGGAAGCCGACAAGATTTTCGACGACAACGCCGCAAAGCATATCGCGCAGGAAAAGGACGCCCTGGAGTTCTTCAAGAAAGAGGGCAAGCAGGTCTACGCGCCCGACCAGAATGCCTTCCGGTCCTTCGCCCAAAAGAAGTATGTCGATAAATACGCGAACGACTGGCCGAAGGGCGCGATTGAGAAGATCAACGCGGTCAAGTGAGAAGCCTTGCGCGAGGGAGGGATCCGGTACCGACCTCGTAAGACATTCCTCCCAACCTGGGCCGGTTGCTGGATGACAACCGGCCAATTCCTCTCGCCTTGGCCGCTCTCCATTCGACGGAGTCTCCATGAGTTCGCGCATAGCGAAGTTGGGCCGATGGCTCCGCCGCAGAGCTGCGAACGTCATGGTTGCGCTGATTTCAATCATGTTCGCGAGTTTCATTCTGCAAATTTTCTCCAGATATGTTTTGAACAATCCGTTGGGATGGACGGAAGAAGTAATCGTCACCACGTGGCTTTGGACGGTGTTGTGGGGCGCCGCTTTCATCCTGAACGAGGCGGACGAAATCCGTTTCGACATCATCTATTCGAACATTTCAGAAGGCGCGCAGCGGGTTTTCACCGTGATAACGGGGGCCACAGCGGCCATCCTCTACGGGATTTCGCTGCCTGCTTCATACAAATACGTAAGCTTCATGAAGGTGGAGCGGTCGGCCTATCTGCACGTGCCGATCAACGTGCTGTATTCGGTCTACATCGTTTTCGCGGTCGCTTGCATCATACGGTACGCTTGGCTGGTGTTTCACGCCATTCGGGGCGGCAAACCGCCAGTGACCGATCCCGCCAATATTCGCGACTAAAGATGCATATCAACTCATTTGCGCTGTGTATCATCGCGATCGTGACGTTGGGCGCGCTCGGTTTGCCGATCGGGCATTCGATGGTTGTGGCATCGATCTTGTATTTGCTCTTGCAAGGACTCGACCTTGGCACGGCGGCGGAGCAGATCCTCAACGGACTTTTCAATAGCTACGTTCTTCTTGCGATTCCGCTATTCATTCTGGCCGCCGAACTGATGAATATCGGCACCCTGACAGACAAGCTCCTGCAATTCTGTCTCGTGCTGGTCGGCCGCTTCCGTGGCGGTCTCGGTCACGTCAATGTTGTCGCCAATATGATCTTCGCCGGCATGTCGGGCTCGGCGATCGCCGATGCCGTCGGCATCGGCCGCATCATCATCGGTATGATGACCAAGGGTGGAAAATATCCGATCGCCTATGCCGGCGCGATCACAGCATCGGCCGCGATTATTGGTCCGATCATTCCGCCGTCGATTCCGATGGTGGTGTACGCACTCGTTTCAGATACCTCGATTGGATATTTGTTTCTCGGCGGCTTCGTGCCGGGCATTATGCTCGGCCTCGGGTTTATGATCATGAACTCGATCATCGCGCGCCGCCGCGGTTTCCCGGTCGAGGCGCCAATTCCGCTGCATGAAGTGCCCCGCATCACGTTGCGCGCGTTCCCGGCGCTTCTGCTGCCGGTCATCCTGCTGTTCGGCATCTATGGCGGCGTCATGACGCCGACCGAAGGCGCCGCAACAGCAGCACTATACGCGCTGTTCGCCGCGACTGCGCTGTATCGCGCGGTGACGTGGCGCGCACTGTACAAGGCTATTTTTACCAGCGGTAAAGCGACGACGTCGATCGGCATGCTGATCGCCGGCGCGCTCGCCTTCAATTATGTGGTGACGATAGAGAACATCCCGAATTCGCTCGCCAGTTTCATGGCCGGTTATCGCCTTTCAGCAGGCGGATTCCTCCTGGTTGTCAACATCATTCTGCTGGCCCTCGGCTGCTTGCTGGAAGGCACCACGATCCTGCTTATCATTGTCCCGATTTTCATCCCGACGGCTAAGACGCTTGGCATCGATCTGGTTCATTTCGGCGTTGTGGTCGTGGTCAACATCATGATCGGGTTGCTTACGCCACCATACGGGTTGTTGTTGTTCGTCCTCGCCAACATGACGAAGCAGCCCCTTGGGTCGATCGTGCGTGAGGCCGTTCCATTTATCGCGGCGGCGATTGTGGTGCTCGTGATCATCACGCTCTTTCCAGAGACGGTTCTTTGGCTGCCGCGACTGATAGGCTACAAGGGTTAACAACTTTCGTAACGATAGGAATGGATGATGACAGCCCGGGTGATGATCCTGAACGGGCCGAACCTCAATCTGCTTGGGGTGCGCGAGCCGAAAATCTACGGCTCGACCTCCCTGGCCGCGATCGAGGCGAACTGCCGCGCCGAGGCCGAAAAACTAGGCGCATCGCTGTGCTTTCGCCAATCCAATCATGAAGGCCAGTTGATCGACTGGATCCATGAGGCGCGCGAGACTTCGGACGCGATTATCATCAACCCCGCCGGCTATAGTTTCACGTCGGTGGCGCTGCTCGATGCGCTGAAGATGTTCGATGGTCCGGTAATCGAGCTGCACATCTCCAACATCCACTCGCGCGACGCGATCTATCACCACTCAAAAATCTCGGCGGTGGCCGGTGCGGTGATCTGCGGCCTCGGCGTGCACGGCTATGTCGTGGCGCTACAAGCCGTGGTTCATATGCTCGGCTCGGTCTCGAAATCCTAGCCACAGTTAGCAACCGAGAATCGATGCCTGCACTCTCGTAGAGCCGCGGATTTCGGCAGTTCGAGCAACCTGTGGAATGTCCGCTTCTGGCACATTTCGGCCCTGGCGCTGGCTCCGTGTGATGGCCGCTTATCGCCCCAAGGCGGAAGTCCGCGGGCTGCCGGCGCGGCGATTGATTTACGAATTCACTGCCTAGTTCAGCCGGGCCCTCAGTTGCTGGCGCAGCAGGTCGATCGGCACCAGCCCGGCATCGGTTTCGACATGCCAGAAGGTCCAGCCGTTGCAGGCCGGCGCTCCTTGCACATGCGCGCCGATGCGGTGGATCGAGCCGGTGGCGTCGGCCGCCACCAGGCTGCCATCGACGCGCACCTTGGCGCTGTGCCGGCGGTTCGGGCCATAAAGCAGCGCGCCGGGCTTCAAAAGCCCGTGTTCGATCAGCCAGCCGAAGGGGATGCGCGGCTCCTCGCGCTTGGACGGCGTGGCGTCGATCGCGTCTTTCGCCGCGGGCTCGACCGCAGCCGCGCGCTCGCGCGCCCAGGCGGCATAACGCGGATCGCGCTCGATGCCGATGAAGCGCCTTCCCAGGCGCTTGGCCACGGCCAGCGTGGTGCCGGTGCCGGCGAAGGGATCGAGGATCACCTCGCCCGGCTTCGACGCGGCCATGATCGCGCGATGCAGCAGGGCCTCGGGCTTTTGCGTCGGATGCACCTTGGCGCCGTCGCCCTCGCGCAGGCGTTCCGGCCCGCCGCACAGCGGGATCAGCCAGTCGCTGCGCATCTGCAGGTCTTCGTTCAGCGCCTTCATCTGCTGGTAGTTGAAGGTGTATCTGGCCTTGGCGTCGCGCGCGGCCCAGATCAGCGTTTCGTGCGCGTTGGTGAAGCGCTTGCCGCGGAAATTCGGCATCGGGTTGGTCTTGCGCCACACCACGTCGTTGAGAATCCAGAAGCCCAGGTCCTGCAGCTTGGCGCCGACGCGGAAGATGTTGTGATAGCTGCCGATCACCCACAGCGTGCCGTTGGGCTTCAGCACCCGGCGCGCCTCGGCAAGCCAGGCCGATGTGAAGCGGTCGTAGTCGGCGAAATCGGCGAACCGGTCCCAGGCGTCGTCGACGCCGTCGACGCGCGTGTTGTTCGGCCTCAGCAGCTCGCCCGTGAGCTGAAGATTGTAGGGCGGGTCGGCGAACACCATGTCGACCGATTCCGGCTTCAAGCCGGCCATCAGCTCGACGCAATCGCCCACCAGCACGCGGTCGAGCGGCGCGGAATGCGCGCCGTCCGGTGCGTCGATTTGGGGAGAAGCCTGTGGACGCCCTTGTGGATAATCCATGGGCGCGCATCGTGATTCCGCGACCTAGCACAGTCAAGAATTATCGTAGAATCAACAGGTTGTGTACTGGCGCGAAGGTGATTCGGTGATGTGGTGTCGGCCCATGCAGGGTTAACGCCTTGAGGTGTTCCGCCGTGCCGTATCCGGCGTTGCGGTCCCAGCCGTATTGCGGATGGTCGCGCGCCAGATCGGCCATCATGCGGTCGCGCGCGACCTTGGCGACGATCGACGCGGCGGCGATTGAGAACGACTTGCCGTCGCCGCGCACCACCGCTTCGGCCCGGCAGGGCAGTTCGGGCAGGCGGTTGCCGTCGACCAGCGCCAGGGCCGGCACGCGGCCGAGCGCGAGGCTGAGGTCGTCCAGCGCCCGGCGCATCGCCAGCATCGTGGCTTTCAGGATGTTGAGCTGGTCGATTTCTTCGACCGTCGCCTGGCCCAGGCCGATGGCGGCGCAGCCGCCGAGCTCCGCCGCGATGCGTTCGCGCACCGAAGGCTTGAGCTTTTTCGAGTCGTCGATGCCCCGGGGCAGGCGCGCCCGGTCCAGCACCACGGCGGCGGCCACGATCGGCCCCGCCAGCGGTCCGCGGCCCGCTTCGTCGATGCCGGCGATGGGCTCGAGCCCGCGGCTCAGTTCCAGCAAGAAATCGGGCATGGGCGGCAGGATAGCGTCCGCCGCGATTCGCCTAAAGCCCGAGCGTCAATTGATCGCCGGTCCGGGGCGGCGGGCGGAATTTGCTGGTATCGAGCCCGCGCTCGCGCCGGTTGAGGCCGAGCTTGCGGCAGGCGAGCTTGAAGCGCTGGCGGATCAGCTCAGCGTAGGGGCCGGTGCCGCGCATGCGCTGGCCGAATTCGTTCTGGTACAGTTTGCCGTCGCGCGTGTCGCGGATCAAATCAAGCACGTGCTTGGCCTTGTCGGGGAAATGCGCCTGGAGCCATTCCTCGAACAACCCTTTGATCTCGAGCGGCAGGCGCAGCAGCACCGTGCCGGCCGAGCGCGCGCCGGCCGCGGCGGCGGCGGCCAGCACGCGCTCCATCTCCATGTCGTTCAGCGCCGGAATGATCGGCGCGTTCATCACGCCCGCCGGTATCCCGGCGGCGTTGAGCTCGGCGATCGCCTTGAGACGGCGCTGTGGGGTCGAGGCGCGCGGCTCCATCACCCGCGCCAGATCGCGGTCGAGCGTGGTGATCGATAGCGCGACCGAGGCAAGGTTGCGCTTGGCCATGTCGGACAGGATGTCGATGTCGCGCGTCACCAACGCCGATTTGGTGACGATGCCGACGGGATGGTTGAACGCCGACAGCACCTCCAGGATCTGGCGCGTGATGCGGTGCTCGCGCTCGATCGGCTGATAGGGGTCGGTGTTGGTGCCCATCGCCATCACGTCGCAGCGATAGCCCGGCTTGCGCAGCTCGGCGTCCAGCAGTTTGGCGGCGTCGGGCTTCATCAACAGCTTGGTCTCGAAATCGAGGCCCGCCGAGAATCCGAGATAGGTATGCGTCGGCCGCGCGTAGCAATAGACGCAACCATGCTCGCAGCCGCGATAGGGATTGATCGAGCGGTCGAAGCCGATATCGGGCGAATCGTTGCGCGCGATGATCGTGCGTGTGGCGTCGATCGAGACCTTGGTGCGCGGCGAGGGGGCTGGGTCCTCGTCTTCTTCCTCAGCACAGCAGGGCTTGGGCGCGTCCTCCGGCGCCGGCGCGTGCTCCCAGCCATCGGCCACGGCGACGCGCTCCTGGCTCTCGTAGCGGCCCGTGCGGTTGCTGACCGCGCCGCGGCCTTTCACGGCGCGGTCGGGCACGAGGCTGTCCGCCAAAGCCTGGTTCGGCGGCCGGTCCGGCAGCTTGGGGATCATCCGCAAACGCTAGCGCGGCTATTAGAACAAATCAAGAACATCTTCAAGCATAAGCGTCCCGGCTTTGACCTATCCTATCCAGGGGGATAGGATACTTGGATGAGCATTCACACAACCCATCCCGAAATCGTCAAGCGCCTGCGCCGCGCGGAAGGGCATCTGCGCACGATCATCGACATGATCGGGCAGCAGCGGGCCTGTCTCGATATCGCGCAGCAGCTCCACGCGGTGGAAAGCGCGGTGAACAAGGCCAAGGTCGCGCTGATCCAGGACCATATCGACCATTGCCTGGAGAAAGCGGTGGGGCCGTTGAGCAAGGACGGCCGCGCGCCGCTGGCCGAGTTCCGGGAAATCACCAAGTACCTATGACCGACTTCACCGCCCTGTTGCATCTGGGCACCGGGCAGGCCTGGCTGTTCCTGCCGATGGCCGTGATGCTGGGCGCGCTGCACGGGCTGGAACCCGGGCATTCGAAAACGATGATCGCCTCGTACGTCGTCGCGATCCGCGGCACCGGACCCCAAGCCGCGCTGCTGGGCCTGTCGGCGGCCCTGTCGCATTCCCTGATCGTGTGGCTGCTCGCCGCCGTCGCGCTCACGTATGGCGACGTGTTGATCGCCGAACATGCCGAACCTTACCTGATGCTCGTCTCGGGCCTGATTGTCGTCGCGATGGCGGCGCTGATGTTGCGCCGGGCGAGGTTCGACGCGCATGCGCATGAACGACATCACGCCCACGCGCATGGCGGGCACGATCATGACCATGCTCACGACGCCAAGCCGGTCGTTCGGGGCAAGGCGACGACGGCGCAGGTCATCGCCTTCGGTTTAACCGGCGGGCTGCTGCCCTGTCCGGCCGCCGTAACCGTGCTGCTGATCTGCCTGAACCTGAAGCGCGCGGTGCTGGGCGCGGGGATGGTCGCCGCTTTCAGCGCCGGGTTGGCGCTGACGCTTGTCGGCGTGGGTCTGGCGGCGGCATGGGGAGCGCGGCAGGTCGAGCGGCGATTGAGCGCCAACACGGAAGCCTGGCTTGGCCGCTTGCCGTATCTCTCCTTGCTGCTGGTCGCTTGCGTTGGCGCGGCAATGGCGGCGATGGGTGCCGCGCAGCTATAGCGCCGCCAGCCATTCCCTACGGATCGAAGCGATGGTGGCGGGGTTGAGGAAATCGGCGATGCGCGCCCGGACATGGCGCACATAGTCCGAGCTCGGATCGCCGGCTCCGCCCCGGTCCAGCACCTCGGCCTTGAAGCGGCAGGCCCAGGTGGTGGTGCGCAGCCAGGTGAGCCTGCGCATCGGCTTGAGCCAGGGCTTCAGGCGTTGTGCAAGCCGGTTGTCGATGCGCGCGAGATAGTCGCGATAAAAGCCGGCGATCGCGTCGGCTTCGAGCACGATGCCGCAATCCACGTCCCAGGTGGCGGATGTGTAAAGAACGGCATGCGCCAGGTCGATGGCGGGCGAGCCGTAGATCGTCTTCTCGATATCGATGAAGAACGCCTTGCCGTGCGCGTCGATCAAGAAATTGCCGGGATGCGCGTCGCTGACCACCAGCGTCGCGGGCTGGTCCTTGCCATTGGCATCGGCGGCGAAGCGCCGCGCCCAGGCGATCTCCTCCGCGATGGCCCTACGCGCCA